>JAFVPU010000180.1 GCA_017505165.1 Clostridia bacterium | reverse complement strand
CGTTAAAAGATATGAAATATCTGGATGGTATCTTTTTAGCTGGAGATATTCTTCATACAATTATTTCATTAAATTCTGATTATTCTGAGCTGTATATGTGGTTCATTGATCAGGTTTATAAGATTGCGAAGAAGAAGAAATCAACTGTTATTATTATTCGTGGTACTCCTGCACATGATAATAATCAGTTGGAAAATATCAAATCTTATGAGCATAACGATGATGGTGTAGATTTTAGAATCTATGAAACCATTGAAGAGATCACCATCTGGGGTAATTATAAGGTTTTGATATTACCTGATGTGAAAGTAAAAGATAAGAAGGAATTCGAAGATCATCTTACAAAGGATAAGAAGTTTGATCTAATTCTTGGTCATGGTCTAATTAGTGAGATGCGATTCTTTACACAGGATTCTGAGTCAATGCCCACCAGAACATATGAGTTTGAAGTGGAAGATTTAATTGATAGCTGTAAGGGTCCTATTCTGTTCGGTCATATTCATCAGTTCCAACATATCAGACATCGGTTCTATTATGTAGGACCTTTTACGCTTCTTGAACGTGGTGGTAAATCTGCTGGATATGTAGTTGGTGGTATCTATGATAAGGATCGGTCTAAATTCCGGATTGAGCACTATTCGAATCCTGATTCTGCAAACTACTATGACTTTCATGTAACAAAGAAGATTCTGGAAGAATATCCGATTGATGAGATCTTTGAAGCAATCGATGCTCTTTTGGAACCTACCAAGGAGAACGATTTGATTACACTTCGTATTACACGAGGTGATGAGTTGGATGATGCTGATAAGGTTTATATGCTGGAAACTCGATATCGAAAAGATCATCGAATCAGTATCATCAAGAAGATCAAGACGAAGAAAGAGGAAGAATCTGAGATTGAGAATGTAGAACGTAAAGAAAAATATTCTTATATTATGGATACGAATCTTACGATGAGTGAGATCCTCTTTAAATACTTTGAAACTGAAGTATTGCCGACACTCGGTGATACTAGTGCTGCAAGAAAGATTACGGAAGATGATTTCCGGAGAATACTCAAAGAGTATAAAGAATCAAAATGAGAAATGAATTACGGGACCCGCAAGGGCCCCGTAATTTCATCCAAAATGAGTTTGAGTATATATTATACATATGAAAAGAACTGAATCAAATCATTAACGTACATGATTTTCACGGTCTAGCGTGGTCCTTTGTTCTAAAGGAGGTTGTAGAATGATTTGACTCAAGTGCTGCCCGAGCGTATATCTATACTCAATGAGGAGTCAATGACAATATGATCACGTTGAGGAGTTCTACAGTTCTCTCCTCAGTTTTCGAAATCACCATTATTACTTAGTTATATAAATCATTTTATATTTGGAGGTAAAAGGTATGTATACCAGTGCTTGTATGATCCGAATTATGTATCGGGACCTGAATGGAAAGCGCTCTTCTCATGTATGTAAAGGATATGATGCAGCGTATTCCTTTGCAAGAGATAATCTGAGTGAAGAGGAAGAGATCCAGCTTGTGTACATCAATGACCAGTGTGTATACAGCAGTCTTCAGGGTAATCCCATTACCAATGAAGATCTCGTAGCATTCTTCGCTTAAAAGAAAAAAGATGAACGGACCCAAATGGGTCCGTTCTTTTTTCGTGTATATATTATATAAATGATAGAACCAGATGAAATACATCCTTGCTATTCGCTGGAAGCAATAAAAGGTATATCCCTCTGAAAATATACTTTTTAACAGTAAGGAGTTGATAATAAATGAAACAGTTCTTCGTTGATCAATACAATGATGAATACCGGTCTCAGATAGTGAGACTTCTGGATGTGAATCAGACATCCAAGGTTGAAACTGATGATGATTCGGTTGAAGCATTGATCTTTAGAATCATTCGCGCAAGACGCGAGTACTTCAGAAGATTGTATCAGCAAAACTGATCAAATAAATCAAACTATTTCATCTGGTTCTATATTTAATTGTTACAGGGTTATTCACAATATAATACATCCAACCCGTAGTCTTTATTTTTTATAAGGATGAAGACAGTCATATAACGAGATTAGACTTTAAGGAGTTTCAATCATGAGCGTTGACTATGTCAAGATGTTAAAGAAGTCTGGCAAACTTCAGATTCATACTGATTTGGACATGTTAGATTTATATTGTGAGTACTTGTTGAATTATGATAACAAGACGATCAATTTTTCGAACTTGTCGAATTTAAAAGATTATTTCAATCGAGTAAGTGAAGATAGTTTCAAACAGAACGAAGCCAAGATGGCTCGATTTTTCTTCATTACATATTTCTTGGAAGCTCGATTGGATAAGGGAATTGTATCTCCAAAGATTTGTATGCAGTATGTGTACGATCGAGTATCAAAGAAATACGCAGCAATCATTAAACGAGATATCGTAGAATCCATCGAGCATAATCGTATGGGTAAGAAAGATGTCGAGTTTATGAATAATATGGTCTTTAGTCAGTTGAATATGATCTTCATGCATGAATATAAAGATGCGATTATGAAGATGATGTCTGACTTGGGAAGTAATGAATTTGGTAAGGAGTTTGAAGATTGTGATAATGCAATTCGGTTGTATCAAAGTCTTCTGAATAACCTTACAAAGGTTCAAAGAAAATCTCGTCAGGAGAATCGATTCAATCTGTCAGATGAAGATCATTTCAATGCAATGATGCAAGAGGCAGCTGAACGTGCATTGAGTTCTTCTCATTTCTTGCAGACTGGTTGGCAAGGAATGAATAAGATGTTGAATGGCGGATTTGAAGATGCTCGTCTGTATAACTTTATTGGTGCAACTGGTGGCTTTAAGTCAGGTTTGTTATTGAACCTGATGAAGCAGATCAAGTTGTATAATAAGGGCAGAGCTCATAAAGATCCGACCAAAAGACCTACGATTTTGTTTTTATCTCAGGAGAATAATATCTGGGAAACTTTCATTCGAATCTATGGTATCTTTGGTGGTACTGATATCAAGAAGAGATCTGTTAAGGAGATTCTTGATACAATGAAGAAGGGTGGTTTCTCGATCGTTCAGGATGAGATGGATATTGATATTGAATTCCGTTATTACGGAAATATGGATATCAGTGTTCCTGATATTAAGGGTATCGTTGAGGAACTGGATAACTCTGGACGTGAAGTTATTATTGTTATTCAGGACTATATCGAAAGACTTCGTCCTCCCGTAATGGGTTCTGAGAAACGGAATGCGTTGGCTGATATTTCGAACCAGATGCATGACCTGGCAATTGAGTTGGACATTCCGATTATCACAGCATCTCAGTTTAACCGTGAGGGTGTTGCGATCATCGAAGAAGCTCGAGAGAAAGGTAATGTAGATATTGGTAAGAAGGTTGGTTCTGGTAATATCTCTGAATCGTTCGGTATGCTGAAGAACTTCGATATGAATATCGCGATTGTCATTGAATATGATTCTAGTGAAGAGCGATATTATTTGTCATTTAGACGATTGAAGTTCCGTGGTGATGATTCTGATTCGATTGATTATTTCCTGCAGCCATTCTGTGGTAAAAATACGAAGATTCAGCTTCAGGATGATATCGGAACTGGTCCTGTTTATCGTTTGAGTTTGTTGGATGAACTGGCGGCTCAAATTAAAGAGGATGCAGATTCGATTCAGGATATCACTCGTAGAGAGATTAATTTCTTAGAACCGTTAAGTGACGATCCTGAAGATATGCAGTCAGCAGAGTTCATTGGAACGATGTTTGATGATATTGATCGATCTGGAGTTGTACAAGAAGATATGCTTCGAGATGAAGAGGGCTTTATTATGCTGGTTCCCAAGTTGGATCTCTCTTCTCTTGGAACTGTTCATATGCTTTCATAATATAAACTTTAGGAGGATATACTTATGCAGTTTGAACCCAAGGTTAAGCTGAACTTCGATGAGAACGTTACATTCTTCGAGATTGAGAAGTATGATGATACTGATTTGTCTCATCTGACTCCCGAACAGCAGAAGGAACTTGATAATCTCAATATGAAGTTCCTGGAAGAAACTGTTGAACCACGCGTAAAGCAGACGTTTAGTGTCTGTCCCTGCTGTATGCAGGATTTCATTGCTCGTAATGAGCGTCGTCGCCAGATCATGGCGGCTGATCCTCGTACTTATCAGCCTGTCATTGAGCAGGAAGATATGGATAACTATCGTTATTCTATCGTGGCTATCTCTGAACGTGGTTTCATGAAGGGCGTCAGCTCCACCGTTCGCGAATGTAAGAAGTGTCATAAGATTGAATATTGGGGTGATGCAGTTATCTTTGGTCATCTGATGGCTGATATCACTACCAATTTCATGAATATGCTTCAGGAAGCGGAGCGTCAGGGTCAGGTCACTGATATGAATATCCAGTCTGCAGCTGATATTCTGGGTGACGATACCATGCTGGTAACTATCCCTGATGAGAATGATCCTGAGCTGACAATGGAAACGGTTCTGGACGATGTTGATGAAGCTCCCGTTGCTGAAGATCCCATTGGTGAAGAAGATCCCGCTGATTTTATGAGAAGTGGTGATCCTGATGGAGCATCCGAAGCTGAACCTGTTTAAGAGATTATGTCTTCGGTACTTTAAGAGATATATCTTTAAGAATACACGACTCAGCTCTATTCAGTATGGTTTTGATCATAAAAATGGTTATTACCATCTGAGAATGATCTGGAATGGACAACTTTTTGATATATCTACTTATAGTTTATACAGTGCTTGGAGAACTGCTTATTTGAATATAAAGGATAATGAGCGTCTTCTTAAGCGACAGTTTTCGAACCGTAGAAATAATGCCTGATAAAATAAATAATGGGAGGGCGTAATTGCCCTCCCATTTTTATGTATATTCAGGTGAAATCTGTGGAATATATTCATTCCAATTATCTTTCAGTCGACCATTACTTCTGGTAACGATGGTATCATACATCTGCTCCAAGTATTCAATCGGAATCAGTCGAACTGTGGATTTTAAGTAGAATTTCGATGCACACTGCTGATCATTTAGCATCATGATTAGCCAAGCCAAATCAGGAGTACCATATAAATCCGTACTTAGAAGATACGGTTTACATTTATATTTTACTCGCTGTTCAACAGAAACTTTGAAGGTGCCGATATACGGATTAATAAATCGTCTATAAACGGTGAAAAGATCAGAGTCTCGTATAATGAGACTTTTATCATCAGTCATTGTATAGAAGACGACATTATTAACGTCATAGCGGCTATTCTTGCCACGAATAACATCGTCCAGTGTAATATAGGTT
>JAFVPU010000020.1 GCA_017505165.1 Clostridia bacterium | reverse complement strand
CTTATTAATTATGACAAAAAATGTGCAATCGAAGATTGCGCATCCTTTTTATGGATCAATCAAAGATCGATCAAATGCAATTTGATAAACTAGAATCTATACTTTCCAAAGACGTTCCAAAAGAAGAAGAAAAACTTTATAAAACATGCGATGAAAAAAGAAAAAGAGTCATCGAATTGATTGATGAATGCAAAATATTCACAATGTCTGATGTCGAAATATGGTTCAATAGAATGCTTGAACCTGTTGCTAAAGATACTCAAGAAAGAGCACTTGTTATGATGTCAACATTTTCTCTTGAAAAGATTGCGACTCAAATAAGTTTTATCAATTATTATTTGACAATTTTGACCGAATTTGTTGAAGATGAAGAAAAGTTGATCGACGGTCTTATCAAAAATAAACGCGCAATCGAAGCCTTATTTAATGAAAGAGATTTGTTGGAATTGCAAGTCCGTGATAAAACTATGGAATTAAATGAAAAGGTTGTTAAATTCCTTAATGATTTGCCAAAAGAATTGCGTGAATCTATTGGAATATTCGAAGAAGTTAAATCAAATATCGATCCTAGAATTCTTGAAGCATTTATCCAAAAACTTGATGGCGATAAAAGAAAGCATTTATTCTTATTGAGCGAACAAACCAATGTCGACATAATGGGTTATTGCTTAGAACATTCTATTTGCTTCTGTTATCTTGAAGGAATGACCGATATTGTGACTGAAGTTTTGCCATATAAATTCGTTAAATTATTCCCAATTATGTTAAAATTGATAAAGATAAGCGAAGGAGATATAGAATTCACAAAATTCAATACTATATCGATCAATGTCGACAGAAAGCCATATATCGAAATGGTAAAGAAAGCTATGGAATTATTTACGAATTCAGTCAGAATGGCCGATGATATGAATAAATATAAAGATTTCTATAAATCATATAGATGGGCAAAGACCGTATTTGATGAGAAAGGAATTGATACGGCAATTCTTAGACTTAAATTAAGAAGATCTTGTTTCTCAACTCTTGAGTTTATTGGATTGGGATTAGATAAAGATATTGAATGTCTTGAATCAAGAACCGTTACTTTATATACTTCTATGTGTTCTCAATTAATGATGAACGATTTTAATTTTGTTATGTCGATGATGCCTTTTGTTTGCGTTGCTTTTATAACTAAATTCTTTATCAAATGCAAATTTGATATGTTCCCATTCACTGGAAAACCAAAAAATATGGTGCTTGCGTTTGTTAAAGATTCTATTTCTCCAATGCAAGATCCAATGTTTCATAATGCTCCAGAAGCATTAGAATTGATGAGAAAAGCAAACGAAACCAATGATGATAAAGAAAGAGCAGAAATGGATTCAACAATACAAAAATTAAATGAAGAATATAAGAAAGTAACAGCAAATGTTATTAAAAGCTTCGATGATTATGTCAATGGATCTAAATTATGGGAAATATTCAATTATATTGACCGATGCAAGATCGAAAATTCATCACTCATCTTCGAATGAACAATCTTCGATTGTTCATGATTGCTCATAGATTCATATATCTAATTACTATGCCTTTATCTTTTGCAAATTTTTTGAAAT
>JAFVPU010000179.1 GCA_017505165.1 Clostridia bacterium | reverse complement strand
GATCCCGATTTCCAGTTGACTGGGTTCTGAAATATATTGCTCTAAAATTATCAAACCATGAATTATTATCGATTAATACTGGATTATTGGTATTTTCAGATTTATTTGGTTCTAATGATGAAACCTTTATGTCAACATTCATGTTGGGGAAAGTTGCTAATATCTTACCATCTTGCTTTAATAACACAGCCTTTCTTTCAAAACCAAGTTCAATTTCATCTGGCATTTTATCTGAAATTGCTTTAAATAATATCATCCCTTTAGGATAAGCATACGTATACGCGTGCCATTTAGCATAAGCACCGTTCTCGTTGCGATTGAGATGATCGTTATATGTCTTGATTATTGTATTCGCAGCTAATATTGATTTGATCGATTCGAGAGTATAAGCATTTCCTACCGAAGGCGATATGCTAGAAAATTTATCAATATATTTTTTAGTAAATGGATTTCTATATTTTGTCCAAGGAGTTGGTCTTTTTATAAGCGATTCCTCAGATTTGCTTGAATATCTCACATAAGGCGAATCATCTGATTCGCCTGGCAAATCGTCAGATTTGCCAGATTTGCCAGCGATTATAACGATAATAATTGCTAAAACCACTATTATCACCGATATGACAATTCCTATAATCCAAGACGAACTTATTGGCATTGTGTTTTTTCTTTATTGGATAAACAGACAGAAAATGAGTCAATTAAGCTTACCAGAAATTCAATCGAAACTTGATTTATTACTCGATAGTGGTAAAACAATCATTGCTTTAAAAGCAGCTGATCCAAACGATTATCCTTCAATTATCGATGAATTTTATCAAACACATAATATTGCATCTGATGATGAAATTATAAATCGAATGGATGAAGTTGCTGGAATGATAAGTAAAGCTTTTGAATGCTCATCTGCTGCCAAAAGTATATTAGATATGGGACCAGTTCTTGATTCATATTTAAAGAACCAAGAAACAAAGAAAGCCCAGAAGAAGAAATCTAATCAACCTTCTGCAAGTGTCGCAATAGAACCAACAGAAGCAACAGAGTCAACAGAGTCAACAAAACCAGTTGTTGAGGCGAAAGTTACTACTGCAAAAAAAGCAAAGTCAACACCACCTCCAACAAATATGAAGTCGCTCAATCTGAAACCATCAGCAGCTAAAATACTTAAATTATTTGTCGATGGAAGGAAGATGGATTTGATAAAAGATGTTTCTGGTTTCACAGAATCTGATGTTTATCAAAATTTCACTTCAGATTATTGGAAAAAGATTGAAGAAGAGTGGTCTCCAGAAGCAATTAAGTTAGTAACAACAATAAATCTAACAAATTGCTCATTACCAAAGAACGTATTATTTGGTGTCAATACAATGCTTGATGATCAAAATGTTGCTATTTCTGCAGGTAGATTTGCTACGTTAGGATATGAACCAACATATGAAGATACAGTGCTTTATCAAGCAATTCAAGACGCTTTAAACAAAACGTCAAAACCTAAACGTGGTTCTGGAAAATCAACATCTTCAAAACGAAAGACTGCTGAACAAGAAACTCCAGTTGTTGTTCAAAGAGATGCGCCTAAAGTAATTGAAGCTCCAAATGCTCCAGTTATTCCAGCACCAAGTCAGAGAAGACGAACTGATGTCGAAATCACACCAGAAACAACAAATGATAATGTTGTTGATGATTATGAGACTCTTAATCCAGAGGTTATTAAAATTGAAGAATTTGATTCAATGGATGAAATAGATGAACCAGTTGGTTGCTCGGTTGAGCAACCAGTCGAAGAACCAATTGAAGAACCAATTGAACAAATTGAAGAACCAATTGAAGAACCAGTTAAAGAAGTAATAGAACCAACTGATGATCAGAATGTTCCAGTTGAATCAACTGTAACAGTTAGAGCACCAAGAAGTTCTAGAGCTATAAGAACTACTACAACTAGTATTGGTATATCAAGTACTAGACGTAGAACTCCAGGAATAGCTCAATCATCTACTCGCGTCACAAGAAGTAATCATTAAAGTAAAATTCATACGAAGAGATTACAGTAAAATTCATAAGGAGCAATAATATTGCTCCTATTTGTTTTTTCTTAACAATTCAAATAAAATGTCATTCGAAGTAGCAAGACTTGCTGATGAGCTCAAACAAATATTAGAATTTGTTGATGAGTTCACGGATCGAATGATTGAGAATCATTTAAGAGTGATATTGCCAGATGAAAGTCTTTGTGATTTATTGATCAAATATATCAAATCAAAAATAATAATTGAATTTGATATAAATGATAATTATAAAAATAAAGAGACTTTAAGGAAAGAATTATTTGAAATTTTGCAAAAAGAGGTTTTCCAATCTGACGTATTAAGAAATACGAATGATTTCCTAAATATTATTCGCGGTTAAACTTCGTTTAACCACAATTAATAAGGAACGTCGTTCTTTTTGTTTTTATTATTCAAAGGAAAGAACTTAGTTCTTTCCTTTTATTATTTATTTCAAATGCAAACTTTCGAAGATTATTGCAAAGATTATAAAATACAATATAAGGAATCTGATACGAAAATAACTTCATGGAAACCTGAAAAGCAAACTCAAGAAATTATTGGAAATAGTGATTGGGTTTGTTCTTCTTGTCATAAACGAATGTTTCAAACATCTGTTCAAACAAGAAAATGTGATGAACCAGCAAAGAATTTCTATCACTGTGTCAATAAAGACTGTCCACTTTATAATGTTAATCAGAAGCCTACAGAAAGATATACTGGTGCTGGAGAATCATAGATTTTATAACATAGCACTTCCGCCAACAAAGAAATGCAATCAAGTTCAAAATCATAATTCTTAGACTTTCTTAATTGCTTATAGTAAGCAATTATATCGTTTTTGAAATGATCAAATAAATAATTTAATTTCCATTCAATGATATTATCATTTATATCGGAATGTTCATTATTTCCCTGATATATAGGATTTGGTAATTCATTTAAAAAATTTGGTATAAAATTTGTCATTTCTATTTCGATCTGTGAAATTGGAGGTATTATTTGATAAAGTCTTTCTTTTATGATATGAACTGTCTTTTCAAAAGATTGTTCATCATATTTTTTATTCATGAAAGCATCAAACTTGCTTTCTGTTTATTAAAAAATGAAATTGTTTTTCTTAATTATTCTAAACTATAACCATAATGCTTGGTTATCATGTTTCGATTGATGATGTGAAAAATCTCAAATATATTGAAGGACTTGAATCTGCGCAAATATTCTTAACAAATCGATCGTTGCATGCGCCACCAAATGCTTTCGAAGCATTGAAGAAATTATTGTTGAAAAAAGAATTAACTTCTGACGAAAAGAAAAGTTCATTTTATGTCAACATGATGGCGACGATCAAATTCATAAAATATTTCAAGATTAAAGTATTGATAATCCATGCAAGTTATACAACGCAATTATTTTCAACAAAAGATGATGTATTCATGAGATCATTGCAAGATGCCTATTTCTATACATCATGCTGCAAAGTCATTGAAAGAGAAACAAAAGCAACCGCTTATTATAATATTCATTTGCCAAAGAAGACGTCAACAATAAGAAGTGATGAATTATCCAAACTATTCAAGAAAACAAAAAAATATATTCTCTTAGAAACAGAAACCGATTCTCCAATACCTGAATTTGTCGAAAGTTGCGAATTAAATTTATGTTTTGATACCGCTCACGTATCTGCGTCTGGCAAAGATATAATGTCGACATTCAAAGCATTGCGAAAAATAATCGCATGCGTTCATTTAAATGGCAACACGTTAGATGTTGGAAGTAAAAGAGATAAACATTGTGCTTTCAATGATAAAGAGAATAAAGTTCCAAAACTTGAAGAATTTATAAAATATATCTCTCACTTTGATTTGCCTATAATACTTGAAAGAGGTGCTGAGGTTCCGTCAAATGAGATCAAAAAAATACAGCAAATGCTTGATTCGCTATGAGCAATTATAATTGCTCATTACCAATTTGGTTTCTTAACACGAACATGATAAGTATCATGAATATGTTTAACAAGATCGCTCTTAAGAATTACTTTGCGAGAAAGACAAAGTGTTATGATTAATTGGACGACATCGCTAGTATCGCTTAAATCAAGTGTGCAATCTGGAGATGATTTAAGATAATCAAGAGTCAATAATGCGACAGTTCTATCTCTCCAATCAAGTTTGCTTGGATTATAAACAGTATCACATTTGAATAAATCTGGTTTATAAGTTGCGCATTTATAGTAAACAAGAACGAAGAATCTATCAATTCTTTCTGGTAATTGGAATATTAATTGTCTATTATCAGAATTTCTTTTTGCTTTAATTGCTGCAGCTTCTGCGACAATATCGCTTTCTATTTTTTGTAGTAATGTGCTTTTGAATAAAACTTGTTCTTCAGTTTCACCTTCTTTGATAGTATAGTCATAGGTCTTTGGAGAAATTGGAGAAATTGGCATAGAAAGACCTGTTTTGCTATCACCGGCTAAATCGGAAATGTTTACTTCTTTTGAATTATTGAAGACGGCATTGTTAATAACTTTTCCTCCGTTTGGAGAAAGATTAATCTGCGAGTTCAGATAATTTGAATTCATGTTGCTATTTATCTTACAGATAAAAATGATCGAAAAGTGCCAAAAAATACGAACAACTGAGTTGATCGATTTTATTCAAGCTCTTTAAGCTCGGCTACAGTTTTTGATTTGATAAATGTCGATTGTAATGGAAATTTCGTCAATAAAATTTTCTTGGTGAATGAATTTTTGTTCAATTTTATATATTCGATCAGCGCTTTTTTCTCATCAGAAGATGCTGAATTTATCGCATTGCAATTTCCATAGTTTGATTCGACAAAAGCATCACATTGGCCCAATAATTGCAATTCATGCTCAAGTTCATATTTCATTGCTTCTTCATTCAAAATAACAGTCTTTAATGAATTGATATTTGAATTTATAGCAACTATTCTTTTTTGTCTTGTTTCTTGAATTGCTTTCACTCTTTGGCATAACAACGTTATATCTTTGTCGACATCGACTTCATTATTGGCAAATATAAATTTACTTATTATTGTGAAAATAAGAGAAAGAATCTCTTTATTATATCCAATCATATAAATTTTATTAGAATCGATATTGAAT
>JAFVPU010000178.1 GCA_017505165.1 Clostridia bacterium | reverse complement strand
TTATCATTAAAAATCAAAATGAGTCAATTTTTTTAATAAAAAATATTATTTTTAATAGTTTTTTATTATTTTAATTGATTTTTTTATAGTTTTTTATTATTTTTTTATTATTTTAATATTTTAAACTTGAAAAATTATCACAAAAAAGAGTATCTATCTGATACTCTTTTGTTTTTAGTTATTTGATTCGTCGTTTTCAACAACTTGTGAAACTTCGTTTTCCTGTGTTGGTTCAGTTATGTCTTCATCTTCTTGTCTATCAATAATTGCCACTGACACAACCTGATCACTTTCACTCACTTTCATAAGTCTTACACCCAAACTTGTTCTTCCGACAAGGTTGATTGTATCTGCATGAGTTCTAATCATAACACCATCACTTGAAATTGCAAGAATGTCATCTTCAGCATTTACATTTTTGATCGCAACAGCTTTTCCTGTTTTGTCATTGAATACTCCCGCCTTGACACCTTTTCCGCGACGACCTTGAAGTCTATAATCTTCAGGTCTAGATCTTTTTGCATATCCTTTTTCGGTTACAGTTAAAATATCCATATCTTTATTAAGAATAATCATATCGATTACACTTTCGCCTTCATCTAGCTTCATACTCTTAACACCTTGAGAAGTACGTCCCAATAATCTTACATTTGTTTCACTAAATCTCAAGCATTTTCCATTATCACTAGCCAACAACAATTCTTCTCCGCTGTGAACAACTTTTGCACCAACCAGCTCATCACCTTCGAGAAGTTTGATTGCAATCTTTCCATTCTTTCTTACACTTGCGAATTCTGTCATCTTGGTTTTCTTGATGAGACCATTCTTTGTCGCAAGAATCAAGGCTGCATCTTCACCCTCTTCGTATTTAACGATTGTATTGATCTTTTCTTCACCTTCGAGTGGAAGAAGATTTACCAAAGCTCTACCCTTATTTTGTCTTCCAGCTTCTGGTATCATATAGGCCTTGAGCATGTATGCTTTTCCATAACTCGACAAGAACATCAAATAGTCATGACTGTTCACAACAAACATATCAGACACAAAGTCTTCTTCTTTTGTTTTATGAGCATTCACACCACGTCCACCTCTGTGTTGAGACTTATATTCATCAACAGACAAACTCTTG
Source organism: Clostridia bacterium (assembly GCA_017505165.1). GTDB lineage: Bacteria > Bacillota > Clostridia > Christensenellales > UBA1242 > Onthoplasma. The sequence continues at coordinate 3,952 of JAFVPU010000178.1, read as the reverse complement.
ATATATCCTTGGTTTGTGAGTGAAATTACAACGTCGTGTTTTTCAATCAAATCTTCATAGTTGATATCATCATAATTCATAATGATTTCTGTTTTTCTTGGAGTTGGATATTTCTCATTTATTTCTTTGAGTTCAGTCTTGATTATATTATCAATTTTTTCTGGATCTGCAAGTATTTCTTTATAATGCTCAATACTAATTTTCAACTCATCAAGTTCTTCTTTGAGTTTTTCAACTTCAAGACCTGTGAGACGAGACAACTTCATTTCAAGTATTGCATTTGCTTGGCGTTCACTGAGGTTGAATTTCTCCATCAAATTCGCCATAGCAACAGGCTTGTCTGCACTCTTCTTGATCACATCAATCACACCATCAATATCGTTGACAGCGATCACCAATCCGTCCAAAATGTGAGCACGTTCTTCTGCTTTTTCAAGTTCAAACTTGGTTCTACGAGTGATAACTTCTCTTTGGAATCTCAAATAGTGGAAAATCATTTCTTGAAGATTGAGTATCTTCGGAGCATCATCAACGAGCGCCAAGAAAGTGATTCCCATACTAAGTTGAAGTTGTGTATGTTTATATAACTGATTGAGTACAACTTGAGGGTTGGCATCACGTCGTAACTCTATAACGACACGCATACCTTCACGACCAGAAGATTGGTCTCCCACATATGTGATTCCATCAATCTTTTTGTCTTTTATTAGTGTTGCAATTTGCTTAACAAGTCTTGCTTTGTTGACTTGATAAGGAATTGACTTAACAATAATTCTCCAACGCTTTCCATCATCAAAGTCTTCAAATTCAGTCTTGGCACGCATAACAACCGCACCATGACCAGTTCTATATGCTTCACGAATTGCATTGTTGGAAAGAATTTCTCCACCTGTAGGGAAATCAGGAGCTGGAATAATGTCAATCAATTCATCAATAGTGATATTTGGATCATCAATCATAGCAATAACACCATTGATAACTTCGTTCATATTATGTGGTGGAATACTTGTTGCCATACCAACCGCAATACCATCACTACCATTAACAAGCAAGTTAGGGAATCGGCTTGGCAAAACTTTTGGTTGCACAGTTGAAGCATCAAAGTTTGGATAAAAATCCACTGTATCTTTGTTGATATCTCTAAGGAGTTCACTTGCAATCTTGCTAAGTCTCGCTTCAGTATAACGATATGCCGCAGCATCATCTCCGTCCACCGAACCAAAGTTTCCGTGTCCATCAATCAAAGGTTCATTGATTGTGAAATCTTGAGCCAAACGCACAAGCGCATCATAAACCGAGCTATCTCCGTGCGGATGATATTTACCAAGCACATCACCGACAATTTTTGCACATTTTCTGAAAGGTTTATCACAAGTCAAACCAATCTCATTCATTGAATAAAGAATTCTTCTATGCACAGGCTTCAATCCGTCTCTTACGTCTGGAATAGCACGTGAAACGTTAACCGCCATTGCATATGATATGAAAGATTCTTTCATCTCGTGTTCGGCGTCTATATCGATATATCTTGTGTTGTCAATTTTTTCAAATTCTCTTTCTTTCATACGTTCCTCCTAGACGTCCAAATCTTCGTTTTTCACTAAAGTTGCATTTTCTTCAATAAACTTTCTTCTGTCTTCAGGTCTGTCTCCCATGAGTTTGTCGAACAAATCATTACAAGACACATCATCCTTCATAACAATTTTCTTCAAAGTTCTTGTCGCCGGATCCATTGTTGTTTCCCACAACTGATCAGCATCCATTTCACCAAGACCTTTGTAACGTTGGATATCATTGATTTGACCAAGTTCTTTGAGTCCTGCTTCTTTTTCTTCTTCAGAATAATAATAAATTGTTTGCTTTCCTTTCACAACTTTGTAAAGTGGTGGCAAAGCAAGATAAATATGACCAGTTTCAATAAGCGGTTTCATATATCTATAGAAGAAAGTAAGCATCAAAATCGCAATATGACTACCATCCACGTCAGCATCTGTCATAATAATGATTTTGTCATAACGAAGTTTGCTTGGATCACATTCTTCCAAAATTCCACAACCGAAAGCAGTTATCATTGTATTTATTTCTTCATTGTTAAACACTCTGTCTGGACGAGCTTTTTCCACGTTCAATATTTTTCCGCGAAGTGGCAATATTGCTTGGAAATTTCTATCTCTACCCGATTTCGCCGTACCTCCTGCCGAATTACCTTCGACGATAAATACTTCACACTTGCTTGCATCTCTAGATGAACAATCCGCAAACTTGTCTGGGAGCGACATTGATTCCATTGCACTTTGTCTACGAGTGTTTTCTCTCGCATTTCTTGCAGCTTCTCTTGCACGCTGAGACAATGTACATTTGTTGATCAATTCTTTTGCTTCTTTTGGATGTTCTTCAAGATAGTCTGCAAAGACTTCTTCCATCGCTTTCGCTGTATAAGTTTTGATTTCATCAGTGCCAAGTTTTGTCTTGGTTTGACCCTCGAATTGAGGTTCCTCAACCTTGACTGAAATAACAGCAACAATACCTTCTCTTGTATCTTCACCTGAGAGTTTTTGCTTATCCTTGATGAGATTGTTTTTAAGAGCATACTCATTGATAATCTTCATCAAACTATTTCTAAATCCGTCAAGATGTTTTCCACCTTCCTCAGTGTTGATATTATTACAATAAGTATGAATATTCTCTGTGTAAGTGTCAGTGTATTGGAAACTAAATTCTATTTCACAAGTTGCTGGCACACTTTCACCATTTTCGTCTTTACGTTTGTAGTGATAAATTTTGTCTATATAAATTGGCTCTGGGAATATTCCATTTTTATTTGCAGTAAGGTCTGCAACAAACTCTTGTATACCACCCATAAATTGGAAAGTATCTTCTTGTTCTTTCCCTTCACGCTCATCTTTGATTGAAATACGAAGTCCTTTGTTAAGGAACGCAATTTCTCTGAGACGAGATTTCAATAAATCATAATTAAATTCAGTTACAGGGAAAATCTCAAAGTCGGGTTTGAAAGTAACCATTGTACCAGTCTTTTCTTTTGCAACCGGTTCAAGAGTTTCAAGTCTTGCTGTTGGTACACCACGGAGATAAACTTGATGATAATGATTGCTGTTTTGATAAATATCAAGCACCAATCTTTCACTCAAAGCATTAACAACACTCAAACCAACACCATGAAGTCCACCAGAGATTTTATATCCTCCACCACCGAATTTACCACCTGCGTGAAGTTTGGTGAGAACGAGTTCTGCAGCAGAGATTCCTTCTTTCTCATGAATGCCTGTAGGAATACCACGACCATTGTCCATAACACTACAAGAGCCGTCGGCATTCAAAGAAATGCTGATCTCATTACAATAACCAGCAAGTGCCTCGTCTATTGAGTTGTCCACTATTTCTGTCACCAAATGGTGAAGACCTCTCTCGTCTGTTGAACCAATATACATACCCGGTCTTTTTCTCACCGGTTCAAGCCCTTCAAGAACTTGAATTTCACTCGCTCCGTATTCTTTTGTAACCTTCAATTCGTCTGCCATTTTAGATCCCCCTTTAAGTAAGAAATAAATAACTTTTATGTTATATAAAATATAACATAATTATAACAATTTTTCCACAAAAAATCAAGCATTTTTAAACACGTAAACTGATATAATTCAATTGAATTCCACCTCTGATCTTGACACACTGAAAATTTGTGATATAATTAAACTAAATATACAAAAAAGGAGAAGTTATGAAAGGAAAACAAATAACTCTGTATCACATTTATAACACAAAACAAAACAGCAAAGGACAAACTGTTAAAATTAAAACTCAAATATCATTTACAACCGAAGAAGAAGCAATAAGATATTGCAAATATTTAAATAAGAACCACCAAGACACAGGCGACAACTTTTCATATAAAGCAGAAAAATCTCTTGTGTTCAAAAAAGCAATGCAATTAATT
>JAFVPU010000177.1 GCA_017505165.1 Clostridia bacterium | reverse complement strand
CTTCAATACATAACTATGCATTTATGAATTCTACTGCTATTGAAGAATTTGTTGTAGATTCATTAAACCCAAATTATGAAACAATTGAGAAATGTTTGGTTGAAACTGCTACAATGACTCTTGTTCAAGGAACAAATGAAGGCGTTATCGCAGACGGAATCAAAATTGTTTCAGAAAATTCTTTCTCTGGTTATCTTGGTTTTACTGATTTAGTAGTTCCATCTAGTGTAGAAAGAATTATGGCAAATGCATTCCAAGACTGTACAAATCTCACTACTCTCACTCTCAATGAAGGATTGAAAGAAATCCAAGGAAGTGTATTCAAGAACACCAACTTGTCAACAGTTGTCTTCCCAGAAACTATTGAAATTATTCGTGCATACTCATTCCAAAACACAAACGTTGTTTCTGTAATTATTCCTGAATCTTGTTATATGGTTGGTAAATGTGCATTTGCAAATGACAAATTGGAAAGTATAACATTTAGCAACACTGAAGATTGGTACTTCAGTAATGCATCTTATGGTAGTGAAACAACTCCTGAACAAGGAACTCCTGCAGATGTAACAAATCCTACTGGTGTTGCTCAATTGATGATGAAAATGGCAAATGGTGAAGAAACTTCTTGCCACCTCTTGAAACAAGGTGTTGTATAAAAAATAAAAAACGAACTGATTTTAGTTCGTTTTTTTGTTTTCTATTTTAATTATTTGTCAATTCTATTTCATCTTTCCAAAGATTATTATTGATAAATGGAGTAAGCGCCATGACAAAAGCATGGGTATTCAAATCAATTCTTGTCAGAATATCATGAGTCAACAATCCTATACCGCCGGTTGAACTTCTCAAATCAGACTTTTCAAAAAGCATATCCATAATAGGTGCAAGAGTGTCTTTTATAATTGTATCCACATACTTCTTTGGCACTGGAAAACTTTCACTTGCCCCAATACCCACTTCCCCTTTTGAATTTTTGATAACAGCAACATTTGTTATCGCCCAGAAGCCAAGATCATTGTTTATTCCCGACTCAATAGCAACAAAATAATCAGCATCTATATTGTTTTCTTTCGCATACTTCATCAAATTATCAACTCTGTTTGTTGCTCCCAACAATGTCTCTTTGCCAACCGGCTGATCATTTACATTCGACTCTGCTTTGACCCCAACCACTTCCACATCTTGAAAGTAGTTTTCGAAGGCTTTTTTTGCACCTTCAATTTTTCCTGGATTTTTTGTTCCAATTAGAACTTTCATTTTATTTCTCCTTTTTATAAATTTACTGTTGAAAAAACTTCTTACGAATAAAACAAAAACAGCACATTGTTTTTATCCATTCATAAGAAGCTCCGAAAGTTCAAGAGTTTCCCCACGTTTTATTAATCCGGAATGGTTTAGGGATTACGTATTTTTATTATAGCAATTTTTTTCTAAGAGTCAATAGGTTTTAAAAAATTTTTCAAGTTTTAATAAAGAAAGGATTATCTTAATCCTTTCTTTCTTTATTTGCTCTTTTTTTATTTATTTTATCTTCAATCTTTTTCCATACAAAATTGAACAAGAAGTAAAATGCTATCGCACCACCAATTCCAAGAATAATTCCACCAATTATATCTGTTGGATAATGCACACATAAGAAAAGTCTACTGAACGCAATGAGACCTGCGAGTATAAACGACCAAGCACCTTTCTTACCAAAGCATAATGTCAATATCATTGCTGAAGCAAAAGATGTAATCGTATGCCCACTTGGAAAGCTGGCACTGTCTGGCAAATCCATATTTATACTTTTGATAAACACAGCCAATTCATCAGCCTTTTCAAAAGGTCTAGCTCTATCAATAATATATTTCAAAGCATAACCAAATACGGCGATCCCTGCCAAGCACATGCCCAAACAAAGTCCTTGTTTTCTAGTTTTCTTGAAGCATAGCAACACCAAAGCCAACACACCCCAAATAGTAATAAAATCTCCGAGATATGAAATATATTTGAAAGCGTGATTCAAAAAATTGCTTCCATGCCAATTAGTGTTTATCCATTTCAAAAAATTTATTTCCATATGTCATTATTATATAAATGTTTTTCCTCATTGTCAAATATAAAATAAGTAATTGATGCATAATTTTTAAATCTAAAAATATACTACCTTAAGGTGAAAAATGTTTAATCATAATATATT
>JAFVPU010000176.1 GCA_017505165.1 Clostridia bacterium | reverse complement strand
CTTTCCAAGAACTGAAATGTAAGCAGGTGATAAACACGGTTGACGGCAAAAATTTGGGGCATATTACCGATGTTATTTTTGACGTTGTCACTGCGTGTACACTTGGATTTGTGGTGCCTCAGTCGTGTAGTTTTTGGAGTGGATTGTTCAAGGGGAATAAGGATTTGTTTATTCCTTTTGATTGTGTCTGCAAGATTGGTGTTGATGCAATTTTGGTCGAACTATATGTCGAAGACCACTCAGGAAAGAAGAAATGTGATAAGCACGACAAATGCGACGACCATCACAAAAAGCCTTGTTAGAAGGCAAAATCAAATAATTTTTCCAAATATTGTGCCAAAAATTTTAGTTGCCACAAAATATGGAATAAAAAATTCTTGAAAAATTTTGAAAAAGTAGTGAAAATCATTTGATAATTTTGTCGAAATGTGAGATAATAGTCTCGAGGTTTTGAATTATGAAATGTATTTTTTGTGGCTATAATGATAGCAAAGTAGTGGACAGTCGCTATTTGAAAGACACCAGTATTCGTAGACGTAGAGAGTGCTTGATGTGTCATAAGCGTTTCACAACATATGAAACAGTTGAAACTAACCCTATGGTGGTAACAAATGTTGACAATATGCGTGAACCTTTCAAGACAGAGAAATTGGCTGAAAGTATCAATTATGCTACATACTGCGTTGACTTGTCAGTTGAAGTTGAGGACATTGTTTCAAAGATTGAAACAAAACTCTTTGCGCTTCAAAAACAAGAAATCACAACAGCAGATATTGTCAAAGTTGCCCTTGACGTGTTGATGGAAGTAAGTGCAATGGCTTGCCTTGTGTATTACACTCAACATACTGATTGCGACAATTTTGATGGTATCAGAAGATTTATAAATAGATAGTCAGCGGAAAAGTCTTAAAATTTAAGGCTTTTTTCTTGCTTTTATGTGTTTTTTATGTTAGATTATTTGAGTTTAGGAGAATTATGATTACAGTTAACAACGTAGCCGTACAATTCGGCAGTAGAAAATTATTTGATGAAGTAAATTTGAAGTTTACAAAAGGCAATTGTTATGGTGTTATCGGTGCAAACGGTGCCGGTAAATCTACTTTCATGAAAGTTTTGTCTGGTGAACTCGAGCCCAACAAGGGTGATGTGTCGATTCCAGCAAAAGAAAGATTGTCAGTTTTGGAGCAAAACCAAGAGAAATATAATGATTATACAGTGCTTAGAACGGTTTTGATGGGACACAAGCGTCTTGTTGAAATCATGGACGAGAAAGAAGTGTATTATGCTAAGACTGATTTCACAGAAGAAGATGGAAACAAACTCGCTGAACTTGAAGCAGAGTTTATGGAACTCAATGGTTGGGACGCTGAAAGTGATGCAGAAAGTTTATTAAACTCGCTTGATATTCCAAAAGAACTTCACTATGAACTCATGGCAAATGTGGACAGCAAAATCAAAGTGAAAGTTTTGCTTGCTCAAGCACTTTTCTCAAACCCTGACAACTTGATCCTAGATGAGCCGACAAACAACCTTGACGTGAAGACAATCAGATGGCTTGAAGAGTTTATTTTGAATTTCGAGAACACTATTATTATTGTCAGCCACAACAGACACTTTTTGAACAAAGTTTGTACTCATATTTGTGATATCGATTATGGCAAAATCAACTTGTTCTTGGGTAACTATGACTTCTGGTATGAGTCAAGTCAATTGGCGTTAAAGCAAATGAAAGACCAAAACAAGAAAGCAGAGCAAAGAGCGAAAGAATTACAAGAATTTATCGCTCGATTTGCTGCAAATGCATCAAAATCAAAGCAAGCGACCAGCAGAAAGAAAGAGTTGGAACGCTTGACTATTGAAGATATCAAACCTAGTAGCAGAAAATATCCGTTCATTGATTTCAAATTTGAACAACGTATCGGAAATGACATATTGTTTGTCAAGAATTTGACAAAGAAAGGTTTGTTTGAAAACGTATCTTTCACAGTGCGTCCAGACAACAAAATTGCAATCATGTCTGACAACAGCAATGTTGTAACTGCTCTCTTTGATATTTTGGCAGGTAATGATACTGATTATAAGGGCGAAGTAACTTGGGGTAAGACAATCAAAACAACATATCTTCCTCAAAACAACAACGATTTCTTTGAAAATTGTGATTTGTCGCTTGTTGATTGGATCGGACAATACACAAAAGAAACAGATTCAACCTTCCTTCGCAGTTGGCTTGGAAGAATGCTTTTCAGTGGGGAAGAAGCTGACAAAAAAGCAAAGGTTCTTTCAGGTGGAGAGAAGGTTAGATGTATGTTGTCAAGAATGATGTTGCAATCAGGAAACTTCTTGCTTCTTGATGAACCAACCAACCACCTTGACCTCGAAAGCATCACAGCACTCAACAAAGGTATGGAAAAATTTGATGGTTGTATGATCTTCTCAACACACGACGAAGAAATCATTTCAACTGTTGCCAATCGTATAATTCGTATCAACTCAACTCTTGAATATGATAGAGAAGTTGACTATGATACATACTGCGAAACTCAACTCAAGAAATAATCAAAAATTGGAAGAATACTCTTCCTTTTTTGTTTTTAATGGTGGTTTATTCTTTTTTGAATTATAATTCATATAATTATGTATGAGTATGATGAGTGAGATTGAGAAGTTGATGCAGTCGGCGGAAACTTCGAGTGATTATAGG
>JAFVPU010000175.1 GCA_017505165.1 Clostridia bacterium | reverse complement strand
TAAAAAGTCCACAGATCTTGAAAAGAAAATGTGGGAACTCGCACATAATTATCAAGATACAGTTTCTGATAAAAAAGATGTTAAACCCAACACTCGTCAAAAAGAGTTATTGGATCAGATTCACAAGGTTTGTGACTATTTATCGAGAGTGAGTAGTCGAGTAGGTAGTGAGACATTGGGATATATAGACACCCATTATAGTTATCTGTCAGGTGAATTTAATAGATATTTAAAGATGATTTCTGGTGTAGTAAGAAAGGAAGATTAATAATAAATTTATTAAATCAGGAAATACTATCTGCTATTGATAATATCGATAACATGGTTCAGGAATCAGAAATGAGTGTATTATTTGCTCTTTGCGAATGTTATGAGAAACAAGCAATGATTCTTGAATATTCTACAAGTGAAGATGTTTCTGAATTATCAGTATTCCAAGAAGGATTTATCATGGAAGATGGTGAGAGTACAAAAAAGAATGTACTCAGAAGTTTGTTGGATGGTATTAAATCCATATTCAAGAGATTCGTATCTTTCCTGAGAAGAAAGTGTAAATACGTTGGTTTGTTAGTACAAATGAAACGTAATCCTAATAAAGAAGTATATAGTCCACTACCCTTGGAACAAACTTATGAAGTATATGTTGAATTTGAAAAATGGATGGACCAGGTGTTATCTTTTATAAAAGAAACCAATCCTGAGAATATTAATACTCCTGCGAAATGGACTAAGTATTTTGAAAGAAGAAACATGTCTGGAAGTCATGATCCGATATATAGACCGGGTAAAGCACATCATCCTTATCAGGTCGATAATTTAAGAAGAGCATATGAAAAACTTGACAAAGGTGAAGAACTCACAGATTATGACATGCATGTAATGGCCGATGCTGGTGATAAGAAAAAATACAGTGAAGCGAAAATGTTCGATAATGGTAGATTTTATCGTGATAACGCACAATTGGTTACAATAGGATCAATTGTTAAAAACATTGAGAAATTGAGTAGTGTCAGAGAAAGCATTGCCAAAAAAGTAGATTCATCTTTAAAAATATTTGAAAAGTATGAGGGTGTCCAATCTGATAATGGTAGTATAAATTCCGTACTGGAAGATTTCGCATGGGTTAAAAAAGAAATAATGTGGTTTATGAAAACTGATACAGCTCTTGAGAGATGCCTAACGAATCAGTTCAAAGAATTCTTGGAATATTCAAACAAACATAAAGAAACGAAAGGGTGATATGATATGATGACTGATATAAGTGTTATCGAGGAGACATCAATTGAAGCTGAAGTAAGTGTACTAAATGCGTTATGTGAATGCTATCAGAAACAACTTAACATTCTTGAATACTCCACAGGTGAAAATGTTTCTGAGTTCTCAATATTCCAGGAAGGATTCAAGGACATCGTTGATGAGGCAAAAGGTCCTAGTAGTGAGAAGTTAATACTTAGAATAATTAAATTTATTCCTAGATTACTCATGGCTATTGGTAGAGCTATCAAGAGAGCACTTACTGGAAAGAAACCCAAGAAAGCCACTGATGCAATTAACTCAATTCAGAATATGTCCCATGAGGAAAAGGTTAAGATGGATGAAGCGATGTCTTCAAACCCTGGTAAAAGTACTGAAGATACGAAGGAACCTGATGATGGTATAAAAGAACCAGAAGAGGATGAGGTCAAACACTCCACAGATGTTACTGAGAAGGATGTCAATCCAGATATACCTGAGAACCATCCATCAACAAAGAGCTATCATTCAAATATAAGTGTTCGTGTTGAGTTTGAAAATGAACGTGTGTATTTCAGCGGTATAAACGTCGCTGAAGTGAAGAAGTATCTCAAAGGTGTAAAAGGTGTTATTGAAGAACTTAAAGCTTGGGATCCAATGGCACCTAAAACTATGAACAAGGAAAAACAGAAGTCAGCCAACAGATTACCATTATGGAAGTCTGATAATACTACTTGGTGGCTCACTCTTGCTGAAGCCGAAAGAGATATCAACGAAATCGTACAATTGGGTGCTGAGATTGACAAAATCAACAAATATGTTATCGACAGATTCCAGAGATTCATATCAACTTATGAATCTAAACAGAATGATGGTAAAAAGATATCAGACAAGTATACTGAAAGAATCGGTGTTATCAGAGATAAACTTGATGTGATAAAACAAGTTAACGTTGACATTGTTAAGGTCACAACAGAGTTTGATGGGGCTATGTCATTGTTGATCAGTTATATTAATACTGCCAAGGATCGAGCTGATCAGGTTGATAGTGGTATCAGAAAAGGTGCTAGAATGGTAAAACATGAACTCAGCGACAAAGACCCTGTTAAGAATTACGAAACACTCCTCAAAGATACTGTAATGGGTATTAAAGAAAAGGCTGAAGAAAATGCCGCTAAACATGAAAGAGGTGAAAAGCAATGAGTATCGATGAGATGATCAAAAACGGAGGTTCTCTTGAACCTGAAACAGAAGAAGAGTTGTCAAACGGAAAAGGTGACGACGAATAATTTATGGAGGTATGACATATGAAATTCACAAATTCACAGTTGGTATCTACAACTAGAATATCACCCAACAGAACAAGCCCTCGTAACCAACCCATTACCAAGATCACACCACATCACATGGCTGGTGTTTGTACAATTGAGCAATTCGGTAATATAGTTGCAAACCCATCTCGTCAGATGTCCGCAAACTATGGTATCGGTAATGATGGACGTATCATTCTGACTTGTCCCGAAGGGGATCGCTCATGGTGTTCATCATCACCGTGGAATGATCATCGTGCAGTAACAATAGAAGTATCGAATTCAGCATATGGTGATGCATCAGGCTGGCCTATAAGTAATGCAGCATATGAGTCACTCATCGCTTTATGTGTCGATATCTGCAAGAGAAACAATATACCCAAACTGGTATTCACCGGTGATACAAGTGGTTCTCTCACATTCCACTACATGTATGCTGCAACAGCATGTCCTGGACCATGGCTCAAAGCTCATGCACAGGATCTCTGTAATAAAGTAAATGCTCAACTTAATGCAATTAATAATAAACCCACTGTAAATAATAACAAAACATCATCTCAAACTACAACTACTTCATCTAACAAAATCAAAACAGGTGATCTTGTAACAATATCATCCAATGCAACATATTACACAGGTACATCTATCCCATCATGGGTTAAATCTGAGAAATGGTATGTATCATCAGTATCAGGTGATCGTGCTGTTCTTGGATTAAACGAAACCAAGAACAGAAACATCCAGTCTCCTGTTAATACTAAATTCCTCACAGTTGTTAAGGTTTCTAGCAAGAAGACATATACTGTTAGCCTGAAATCGACGGATATTTTGTATGCTACCGCGGGTGGAAAAACCAAGGGTAATGTCGGTACATCAGGTATATTCACAATTGTTGAAGATACAACTGTAAATGGTGTTAAGTACGGCAAACTCAAGAGTGGAGCAGGATGGGTTAAACTATCCACAACATCCACATCAACACCTATCAAGAAAGGTGATTGGGTTAAGGTAATTAACAACACCACATACGACGGCAAGAAGTTCACAGTTTATGCAAGCAAGTATAAGGTGCTTGAATTAAATGGTAAACGAGCTGTTATTTCCTCTGACGGTAAGAACGTTACATGTGCAATCAATATCGCTAATATTGCTAAGGTATAATCTATCATAGGATATGGAGGGCTATAAGCCCTCCATAATTCCTATTTTAAACATTTATATTATTCTTTGGATATGCAAATACTGTTAAACAAAACTATGGTTTTACAACCGTATTTGACAAATTATAAAGGAGGAGTATAAATGCCTAGTAGTAAAGTATCTTATCCTGAAGGATCGTTACTGTTTGACGTTCGATACTATACTAAACCAAGTGAAGTGTTTGAAGTGGTTTACTTGAATCCATTAACACAACAACTTGAAGTAGAGTATGAACCTGCGATAATCGACATATGGTTTTTGAAGGAAGAGTATCGAACAAATGAAAGACAGATAGCTTGGACTAAGATGGATAAGTGTTACCCGGTATACTGTAAACCATCACAGGTATCAAAAATGATAGCTGAACACATTGGTGGTGAATGGAAGGAGTTTTATGAAAACAATAAAGATACCATGAATTCTAATGACCTGAAGAAATATATGTGTGAATGCCCATGGGTATTCAAGGCTGATTTCTTACCAGATGTCTATTACAGAATTAAATGGTTACAGGAACACGGTGAGGACTGTGATGTTACTAAAGTTACATTCGGTCTGATAGATATAGAAACCGATGTACTTGATAGAAATATTGATATCAAGAAGATTCATGAAGCACCTCAGCCTATAAATGCAGTAACCGTTATAATTCCACACGTTAAGATATATGCATTGTTATTCTTGAAGCCTAGATCTAAGAATCAGATCGATGAGAAATTTCATCCATTGTTATATAAACAGCAGAAAGCATTCAATGATATAATGAAAGATCTCGATGGTTTCAAGGAAGAGATTCGTAACTACGACGAAGATAATGCAAAGTATTTGAAGGATTACGATATACGAATACATGTATTTGATTTCAATCGTGAAATCGATTTGATTAAAACGGTATTCGATTATATAAACAAATACAGACCAATGTTTGCTGAATCTTGGAATGCGAAGTTTGACCATAATTATCTGATGGAACGTATCAATTATTTAGGTTATGATCCTTATGAGATAATTATCCCAAAAGCTTTTAAGACGAGAAAACTATTCTATTCTGAGGATAAGTCAGACAACAAGTCATTCAAGACGTCAAAGGATTGGTTCTTCACCTCAACATATTCTGTATGGTTATGTCAGTTACGTTTGTTTGCAAGTATACGTAAGAGTCAGGCTGAACGTCGCTCATATGGACTGTCATCAGTCGGTAAAGATATGGCTGGAATTGAGAAGATTGATAGTAAACAGGATACATCATTCCGTGAGTTCGCGTATGATAACTTCAAAAAGTTTCTGTTGTATAACGTACGTGACGTTGTTGTTCAGTTGGCAATTGAGCTTAAATGTAATGACGCTGGTTCATTCGTATCTAGATCATACACATATGCAACACAATATTCAAAATGTTTCCAGGAAACACATATCGTCAGAAACATGCGTGAAGTATCATTTGAGGAAGATGGTTATGTTCAGGCATGTCGTCTTATACCTGACAAAGATATTGATCCACAGTTTAAAGGTGCATTTGTTGCTCCAACTGAAAAGAATGCTTATACTGGTTTCATTCTGAATGGTAAGAAAAATAATACAATCATTTATGGTGCATGGGATGCTGACGCTAAAGCATACTATCCATCAACGAAGATTTTCCAGAACCAGGATCCAATGACATTGATTTATAAATGTCGAATCGATAACTCGGTATTTACTTCTGGTCAATGTATAAATAAATCATTGTCACAAGAATATATCTGGTTCGATTCTAAGTCACCACCCAAGCCTCATGATGAAGATATGTCAGCACCAATCATGAATGCGTACAAAAATGGTAACATACTATCGGTTATGTTTGAATTCCTTAATGCTCCAACCGTGACCGAAGCGTGTAACTATATTGATGCTATGATAAATATGTGAGGTGCTGAAAATGATGGATCAAACAATTCCAGAGAAAACAGACAATACTGGTGACAAAATAAATAGTGATAATAATGATTCAAAGTCATCCAACAAATATAATATTCCAGATGATTTCATTTATGATGATCACGACGTTTCTGGATTGATAGATTAATTCAAGGAGGAATAAATATAATGATTGAAGAAAGATATGAAGACATGGGTCCGTTGGCTCAATATTATATGATGTCATACGGAATAAATGTCAACTTACAGAGAGCTATTCCATTGATAACTGATGGATTGAAACCTGTAATGAGAAGAATACTGTATCAGATATGGGTACATTATAAGGACATGGCAGTACCTGTTGCTTCAGCAATAGGTGATCTTGGAAAGATACATCCTCATGGTGATCAAGGTCAAACTGGTACATTTGCCAGAATGGCACAACCTTTCTCGAACAATATTCCCTTACTCGTTGCAAAAGGAAATCCTGGTACAGCTGTTGCAGGTGATGACTACGCTGCTGCAAGATACTTCAAGGTTAAGTTGTCTAAGTTTGTAATGGACGTATTGTTCAAAGACTTTGATGGAAAGGTTAATATGAAACCTGCGTATGACGATGTTACTCTTGAACCATTCTCATTACCGTCTAGATTCCCTATAATTCTCTTGAATGGTTCATCGGGTATTGGATATACACTATCATCAATGATATATCCACACAATCTAAATGAGATCGCTGATGCAACAATTAAACTGTTGAAGAATCCCGATGCTAAAGTAACATTGGTTCCTGATTCACCTACAGGTTGTGATATTATCATAAAGGATGAATTCACATCAATAATGCAGTCATCATTTGAAATCGATAATGTGAATTATATCATCACAATTAAGAATACTCCGTACGGTGTATATCTCGACGATATCGATGATGCCTTACGAACGATTCAGGATTCGGATAATCCCATAAGTGAAATAATTTCAGCTGATGATGAGTCTAAACTGAATATAAATAAAATAAGATATGTTATCAGATGTAAGCCTTGTAATTTGTATACCGTCATAAATAAACTATTCAAGAGAGTTCCAGGATTCAGAATTACTGTGTCTGCCAGAAACATGACAGTTGTAGATGCAATGTTTAACACAAGACAATATGATGTGAGACAGATTCTTTGTTCATGGATAAAAACTAGATTGATTGAAAAACGTGGTTGGTTGTTACGTGATCTGGTTGCTAAGACAACTGAATACAATATGCTTGAAGGCAAACTGTTCATGTTATCACCTAAGAATCTCGATAAGACTATAAAGATATTCAGATCTTGTGAATCTAAACAGGATATCATACCATCACTTGTCGAAGGTTACAAGGGCATGGTTACAACATCTCAAGCTAATTATGTCAGTGAGTTAAAAATGTATCGTCTCACAAATAGCGAATACAATAAGACACGAAAAGAGATTATTGAACTCGAAGAGAAGATAAATGAAACTAGGGAAATAGTTGAGAATCCAATTAGGATTAGAGATGTAATCATAGATGAAATTAAAGAGATAAAAGAAAAGTATGGTTTCCATAGAAGATCTAAGATATTGAATAATTCTAACGGTGATAGCGTAAATATTGGTGTTGTTCAAATATTGGCTGACGGAACCATATTATTCTCTGAGACTGAGAATCCAGAACATCTGTCATCTGACGTCACACCTATATCCGGTGATAACGTATGTTTGATTGATGAGAATGGTTCATTCCTATGGGTCAACACTAACGAGGTGATGCATGATAAACCAATGACACTTACATCAATAGGTAGAAGCGTAATGGGTA
Source organism: Clostridia bacterium (assembly GCA_017505165.1). Classification (GTDB taxonomy): domain Bacteria; phylum Bacillota; class Clostridia; order Christensenellales; family UBA1242; genus Onthoplasma. Next base: position 576 of record JAFVPU010000175.1, on the reverse strand, counting down.
AATGTGTTGCGGCTATATCTAATCCTGAGAACAATGTGGTATTATTATCCAACAAGGGTAGAATCAAGTATATCCCAATTGCAAACATACCTTCGAATGCAACAAGAAAACCTTTGATTCCTCTTGATGATGATGAGACTCTTGTTAGTGTGCTCGAAGTTTGTAACAATGGAAACGACGTATTGGTATATACATCAGATGGTCTCGGTAAACGTGTTCAAATGTCCGATTTGAATCTTGTTAAATCTGTTGATGCACAGGGTCAGTTCATTGCAAAGGACGTTGACTCAGTATCAGGTATGTTCATAATAAACTCAAATAAACCCTGGATGGTATATGTTACCAGATTAGGAAGAATCAGAGTTAATCACGCTAAGTTCTTGAATACTGTTAAGAAGTTCAGCAATATGAAACCGATCATCAAGCTGTCACAACAGGACGATTTAATAGCAGTATTTTGTGCAGATAAGAACCAAAAGATTACACTGAACCATGTTGATTCACGTGTATCCACAGTAAACATTGATTCGATTGAACCAAGTACAATGGCTATCCCACCAATTAGACCAAAGCATG
>JAFVPU010000174.1 GCA_017505165.1 Clostridia bacterium | reverse complement strand
TTGAGTTTTATATATCTAGATAAGGGCTTCTACCGGCCCTTATCTAGATCTAAGATATTGTTTGAATTTGAGGCATCCTATGCCATTAAAACGCCCTAATAGAATAAGGAGCTACTATGATAACTTATGACGACTTCCATAAACAGTTCGTCGATAATTTTGATATGCAGGATTTTAAAGATTCAATTGGTCCTGGATATTCAGACGAAATGTTGCTATATCCTCTGTTTTATCGACAGATGGTTCTTCGTCGTATAGGAGATTTCAATAGACTATGGGATATTTCAGAATTTAAAGAATTTCCTGTTGGATCTATTGTTCACTTGTTAGATGACAACTTCCTTATGAATAAACCTATCGTGTTTGTTCCTGATGTAAATGGATGGTCTATGACAAGAGATCCCTATCGAAAATACATAATGCATATTTCTGATACTCCTAACGAAACATGGGTTAAGAACTTAGAGAAATTTGTTCTTCCTCAGCAAGGAGTTACAGTTACTCTTCTTAACTTTAGAAAACGTTATCAGAGTTATATCAGAACTTGTAATGATAAAAAAGATCTTCCAGGTGTAGCAAGAACTCAAGTACAGACACTTATGAGTTATAACTCATTGTATCGTGCTCGTATCTTTGGATTGTTGAGATCTGTTAGAAGATTTAACTACATCTTTGGTAATCTTCTCAACAACATTGCTAATTATCAAGATCGTGTTCATTTCATTCCTATTCCTGTAGGAGATAAACAGTTTGATAGAAATATGTTCTTAAAGACATTCAAACAGCATGTTCGTGCTACTATCAAATATCCTGAAGATAACTGGTATCTGTTTTGTATGCATCTTCTCGGATTTATCCATGGAGAAGATACTCCTTCTATCTTTGAATCTATTCCAAAGAATATGTGGGATAAGATACATTTTGTTCTTTACTCAAAAACTAAAGTGCTAACAATTCGTCTGGATCACTTGAAAGAATTCAATGGACCAAATGATGTTATCATGATTCGTTTGATTAAGCAGTTGAACAGTCTTGCTGAATCTGGCACTGTTGTTACAGAACGAGATTTCGCAGACGTCCCTGCTAATATTGATACAGTGGAAGATAAAAGTTTGCCCGATGAACTTCTTCCACCAGATGCACCATTTGAGGAGAAAGTAAATGTCACCATATCCAAGCAACCAGAACCTAGCACCAAAGTGGACAAACCGGAAACCGTTACAGTTAGTCCTGGACCACTTGAAGATGAACCTAAAGAGACTGTTAAACAAGAAGAGTCTCCCGCTAAATCTCCCATCGTCCATACGTGGGGATTTACACCAACAGGTACAACTACGAGTAAAAAAGAAGAAGTAGAAGATGTTCCTACGAAGCAGGAAGAACCTAAGGTTGAGGAAAAACCTGAAGTAAAACCAGAACCTCCTTCTAAACCTAAACTCGAGAAACCTATACCAAAACCTGTTCTTCAGAAGATCGAACAACACCTTGAAAGCGAACAGGAACTAAAAGTAGATGGTTTAACTGTTGATGATAAATGGTTGGATGTTCAACCTAAAAAAGAACAGTTGAATTCTCCTGAGTTTAAAACTCCTGTTACAAAACAAGAACAAATCATCTTCAACAATGCAATGGTAGATCAGCTTGATAAAGTTACTATGGAAACTATTCAAGCAAATGATCAACTTACAACAGCACAGAGAAATCGAGCTATTACTCTTGGTAAAGCTTATAAAACGATTAAAGTTGGAGAGCAGACAATCGAACAGATCATCAGATCAACACCTGATGATAGTGTTAGTGAAAACACTCTTGATTTCTTGAAAGACGATGTTGCAGATGAATCTATGTTGAGATCCTCAGTTGAAACATTTGAACATGATTACATGAAGAAGATGTTTAGACGAGATTTAATGGCAGAGCTTGTTTCATTCAATAAAGTAGGTATGTTCCTGAAAGATGTTCAAGTTACTGATACTTCTGACAGTTTGAATGATACTGAAACTTATGTTGCAAAATACGAAGACATCAATCATAAAGAACATACGATTAGATTTGTTCTTCCGAAGGTAGATGAAAGAGGGTTCTGTCGTGTAAATGGTACTCTTAAAGTTCTGAAGAAACAGAGAGTTCCCAACCCTATCTGTAAAGTATCACGAACTCGTGTTACTTTGAATTCAGATTATAACAAGTATCTGGTTGAACGTAATACAGCAGTTGCACATAGTTTTGTGTCGTATGTGGATAGGATCATTAAAGCATCCGAAGGACAACTGAAAGGAACATTAGGTTCACACAATTATGTGGATAGAACTCTTCCTTACGAATATACAACTGTAGCATCTAAATACAGCAAGATCGAAATCAACCCAGCAGATAAATCAACTCCTTGGATCTTGTTCTTCGAACCTGCTATGTTTGCAGATATAACTTCTACTAAGTTCGTATTCGATAAGAACATGCAGATGTCTGCAAGAGATACTGCTAATTCTAGTGGTGGTATCATTGTTGGTGTGTCTCAGGATAAAGAGATCGCTATATTGAAAGTAGATGGTTCTATGGTTATTCGTGATATGAAAGATGATCACATTGTAGAAACAACTACTTTTATCGATTTCCTTTGTGACAAAGTTCAAGTTACTCTGAATGGTTTGTCAGAATGGACAGACTTCAAGTTGCTTAACAAATCAGTTCCAACTATCTTTGCTTTATGCTATAGGTTTGGATTGAGTCATATGCTCAATTACACCAAAACACCTTATCAGGTCTACAACAAAGGACAGAGATTCCCAAGACGTATGTCTGATGTTGTTATCAGATTTGCTGATAAGACCTTGGTTATTCCAAGATGTCCTCTTGTTTCTTCTATGTTGTTTGCTGGATTGAATAACTATGATCTTAAGAACATCGAGATGGATCAGATGGACAGTAAAGATATCTACTATGAACTTATTCAGAGTAAGAAGATATCTGTTCATAACCTTAAAGGTATCGACAACTTCTTTGATTATTTTGTCGATCCCATTACAGCTGATGTGCTTCATCAGATGAGAGAGCCTATCGATCCTAAAGATCTTCTTATAAGAGCTACACAGCTTCTGACATCAGAAGATCACAAACCTGTGGCATCTTCAACTAACTTCAGATTCAGATCATATGAGCGAATCAACTCTGCTGTATATAAAGTCCTTAGTAGAGCACATGCGACTTATCGTTATAAAGCATTAGGTGCTTCTAACAAGTTCTCTATCGCAGATTATGAAATCAAACAGTTGGTTGTCCAAGATCAGTTGATGGAGAATGTGGATTTGATCAATCCCATCAATGATATCAAATATCAACATGAATATTCTCATGCTGGTTTTGGAGGAAGACAATCAATTGATACATTCATGATTGACGATCGTCAGTTCCCTGATGATGGAACTGGTATCATATCTGAAGCTACCGTTGATAGTAGTAAAACTGCTTATGCTGGATCGATGACTATGGATCCAACTATCATGAACATGCGTGGTATGACTGTTGTTAAAGGTGTTAAAGAACTTACACCAACACAGATATTATCACCAACATCTGTACTTGTTCCTTGTGTGACGCAGGATGACGGCAAGCGTAATTTCGTGCGCATTCACGTGGTAACACGTGTCTTATTAAAGAGGTTAATTGACGGGAAGTCCCTTAGAGCTCTATACACTAAACATATGTAGTAATACATATGTGGCTGAACTAATCATTCAGGTATGGTAAAAGAGATAGAGATTGGGTAATCCGCAACCAAGCTTCCTAATGTAGGAAGAAGGCTCAACGACTAGGTTTTACAGGTAGGGAGAACAACGTTCTTTCGAAACACCTCTTGACCAATATAATTGGTTTGTGATATAGTCTGAACGTCTAGGGAAACCTAGAGATTAACAAATTTACGACGAACTTCGTTAACATTCACTTGTCACACTACGTACCAACAGCACAGATGGATCAATATCGTGTTAAGACTTCTTTTGAAAAAGTAGTAGCACATCGTACACGTCCTCCTTTCGCATATGCAGCAGAAGAAGATGGTGTTATTGATCTCATCGATACAGAAGCTAAAGTACTTCGTGTTAAATATAAGTCTGGAACTATCACAGCTGTTAATTTTGGTGATGAATACACCAACAATGGAGGTGGTGGTTTCTACTGTACACAGAATATTGTTATCAACAACTTCAAACAAGGAGATAAGGTTAAGAAAGGAGATATCATCATTTACAATGAGAAATTCTTCACTCCTGATCCTTACTCTAAACAAGTTGAATGGAACTTTGGTGTAGAAGCTAATGTTGCATGTATAGATAACAATAATACTCTTGATGACGGAAATGCTATCTCAGCTTCGTTAGCGAACAAACTCCGTTTTAACCCTGTGCACGTAAGGGATGTTGTGATCAAAAAGACTACTACTATACACCGTTATGCTGCAGTGGGCACAATCGTCTTAAATACCGATCCTCTGATGATATTCGATCAGTCCGAGATGGATGATTCTATGTTCGGTAAACTTGATGAGCAAGCAGTTGATCTTCTTGCTAAACTGAACAGACAAACTCCTAAAGCAAAATTCTCAGGAAAGATCGTGAAGATTGATGTGTTCTATAAATGTGATCCATCGGAAATGGCACCTGGGTTAAAAGGTATCGTAAACTTGATCAGAAAAGAAAAAGCAGCGAAAGCTAAAGCGGCTTCTGATAAAGCTTCCAATATCGATAGCTTTAGAACTGATACTCAGATCAAATACACCGATCGTATAGGAACAACAGATCTTGACGATGAAACTGTTATCATCAGATTCTATATCCAACAAGATATGGAAATGGATATGGGAAGTAAGATCGAGTTTGGTGGTCCTTTTAAATCTGTCAATGCCCATCAAGTTGAAAATGGGTGGTTGACAGAAGATGGATCAATTGTGATCGATGCATGCTTCAGTTCGATGGGTATTTCAAATCGTATCGCAAATAGCCCACTGGTTACAGGCATCGCCGCAAGAGTTATGGAAAAGGTTGAGAAAGACATTCTTGATCTATATTTCAAAAAATAAAAGAATAGTAGATAGTGGAGTGTTATACTCCACTATCTACTTTATATTTGTTTTTCGAATTATCCTTGAGCGTGGTTGTTGATTTTGCTGATACGCTGTTCCATTTCTTCATTCGACTTATGCTGATGGAATATCTGTTCGAGATATCTGTCTTTGATTTCATCTTCACATTGACGATAGAGTGCGTCAACGTATTCTTCAACAGCATATTCAGATCCGTCATTGTACTCATAGAACCCATTGATGATACCGGCAGGGGTATTGGTAACAAAAGGTTCTTTCTGGTAAGGCGGTTTGTTTTTGAAGCCTTTGGAGTTGCTGACCAAAGTACATATCATTCGTTCGTGATCATAGAACGATAACTCCTCAGCACACAGATCATTGAATCTTTTCATGATCTCTTTGTACAATTGTTCGTCTTTGTCGTTCATGTTAAACCTCCTTCGACATGATAACAACTTCAATGTTATCAAGGTTGATTGTTTCTTCCCAACAAATAACGTCCGTATCAGGAGCGATAACGATACGGTCCGTTGTGATGATCACTCTACTTGTTGAACCTGTTCTTTTTGCATTCATACACGATCTGAGTGCTTTATGAAGGTGTTCCTGTTTGTTACAGATGCCACGAGCTCTGTAGGTTGTTTTGTCTGACATAAACACTCGCAGCCACACAGCATAATCTACAGGAATCTCTTTCATTCCAGCAGCTACCACACGCATTTTAATATCAATTGAGGTATGGTTATGTCCGTTGAATGTCGCGACATATGGATTGTTGC
>JAFVPU010000173.1 GCA_017505165.1 Clostridia bacterium | reverse complement strand
TGGGCACCATTGGTACGTCTATAGGTACCATAACGAGAAACTCCGGTGTTTCTCAGAGTTTGAACATTTATAGCTGCTACCGGCAAGTTGAAATGATATACACCCCGGTGATTGAGGGTTACTGGTAACTATACTTGGGGAAGCAACCAACCCTTATGGATATCATTATAAATATCCATAGTTCAAACTTACAAACCCACACGGTATATCAATGCTCCGGCACGCACGATAAATTGATATGTCGTAACAAGATCTCTGAATGGGTTCACATCCCAGAAACTCGGAACTCGTCACTCCGGATAGCAGAGGACGCCGTAGAGTAGTATCTACCTAAGTCGTATGTGGGTTTGATATACGCGACCGATAGAGATGCATCAGTGATGCCATGTATGTGACATGTAGTTTAATGAAGAATAAAACACTATTGGTCAAGCGTATAAATAATTATTAATTTTAAGATACATATAATTACTATGAATATGGTGGGATTAGCTCAATGGTAGAGCGCGTTATAGTTTCCCTTTAACGATTTTCTCAGACAGCTATTTGAGAATGCGGTTGTCTGATGCAGAGTTAATGGTTACTTCGTGATATGGACACCGAGACACTGGTTCGAATCCGGTATCCCACCCCGATAAATAATGTCAAGAAGTACTTTGAGGGCTACACATCTGGTATATGAGTGAATTAAAGCTCATCAGAGGGTATCATTACTATGTCGACTAACGTAATGAGATGGAGTGTGTGCAACGATATTCCTGTGGCCCTCAAAGTACTTTTGTTAATATACGTTAGAATATAACTCTACAAGAAGGGGAGTATCTCTATGATAAAAACATTGGTAATAATTTTCTTAATAAGCACGATTTCATCCATCCTTATTGTGTTAGGTGGTAATATCATGGTAGACTTAAGATACGATAATAACGACTGTGATGATGAATGAGACATGCTCTTGTGGTGGAATTGGCAGACACAAGGGACTTAAAATCCCTCGAGGTAAAACTCATACCGGTTCGATTCCGGTCAGGAGCACCATAATATGATTCAACTTGTAAAGGAAGCTCTGGATGAGATAATAAACTGAGCACTTATTCTACGTACAGTGGGCGTACGACCCTGTGGACGGGACTCCAGTTAAAACTCATCGAATGTAGGTTTGACTCCTACTTGAATCACCAATATCATTGTTAGTTCAAGAAATCCGAGAACACTGGAATCATAACAGACATGTCAACGTTATGTGGAAGGAGATGTTGGAGCTGCACGGTCCAACACAATGATGAACATGTTTTCAATCAGGTAACTACTGAGAGAAAGCACCACGAGTGAAAACTCGGATCATAACTTCAGCGTGGTATCAAATAAGTCTATCCCCTTTGATTTATTTGATACCCATATGCGGATATGGTGAAATTGGCAGACACGTCAGATTTAGGTTCTGGTGCCGAAAGGCATGTAGGTTCGAGTCCTATTATCCGCACCAGGTGTTAACATACACCATTCCTTTCTGACCGCTTATCACTGAGCGTGATCAATTGCAATTGATCGAATTAGTGATCAAAATACTTACAGTTGATTCTTACATTGAATCGGTGGAACACCACTACACGTTTCGTGGGACTGTTTCTCAGATAATTGGTCGCTGAGATTAAATGATCGCAACATTTAAAGTATTGGGTTTAGGACGGCGTTATGTCATGAGACATCTGAGAGTACGATAATCTCTCAGGCATGCGGCACGTTGGTCAAGTAGGTCAAGACACCACCCTTTCAAGGTGGAGACACGGGTTCGAACCCCGTACGTGTCACCAATGACATGTGATGCAGATGAATGTGTTACTTCTTTCTGAAAAAGGATAAGCCTGCTAAGCTTAAAAACAACACACATTCAATTATTCTCACATGTCTTATATGGACGATTATCCAAGTGGCCAAAGGAGACAGAACTTTTTATGATGCAATGCTGTCATACTCAGATTGATCTGATGCAGTTGTGTTGCTTACTTCGAAGACTGTAAATCTGTTGCTTGTAAGCTTCGCAGGTTCGAATCCTGACATCGTCCACCAACACACGGATTAATTCCAATTATCCGTGTAAAAATCAATGCTTTCAAAATTATCTCACCCAGTAAATCAAAACTGGGTAGAGATGGGATGTTAGCCAAGCGGTAAGGCCCACGGCTCATAACCGTGCTATCGAAGGTTCGAATCCCTCACATCCCACCATGTCACTTGAGTCCGGACATTGCTCATGTGGCTACTCCTTGTCTCTGGGGGCACCTTATCCACTGTGCTCCCAGTTTATGGATCATGAATGGTTCACGTCCATAATGATCCACCAGTCGACGCCATTGTTGACAAACCACTTTATCGATGGTTGAAGCAGTTGAAACAGTTACTTCTTAAGGTTAAGAAATCATCTGTTAAATGATCAAGCGGGTTCAATTCCTGCAGTATAAAACCTGTTTCAAATATTCTCAACCATCTCTCCGTATATAAGCTCTCCGATGCAGAAGAGGTCGGTTACTTCTTTTAAAGATATTGAGAAAGTTTAGGTTCGAATCCTGATACAGTACGTGTAACAGCTGCTGTAGATGGTGGTAGTGGCATCCACCGTTCCCGAACTCTATAATTCTCGGAGAGCTTCCATATAAAATTCCATATGTCATTAAGGAGGTAATGATTATGAGCAGATTATCAAAAGCGGCTGCAGAATTATCTGAAAACCAGAAACTTATACCCGATGAAGTAGTCACCAACTTCATGGGTGGTGAAAGCTATAAGCTTGATCCAATTGAAACATTGAAGATGATTGCATCATCGTCAATCTTTGGTGAACCAAGTTATTATAGAGACAACAAGATTGAGGACGGAATATTCCGTCCGGATGATGAAATTATTCCCGATGTCCTTTTCACTGATAGTGAGGATCTTTCAACAACTGAAGTATTTACAAGAGCTATCGACAATGCTCTTGAGTATGACTTCGGTGAAACACTGAAGATTGCGGCATCTATCAGAAACGATTATAATATGAGACTCAATCCTCAGGTTATAATGGTTCGAGCAGCTCTTCACCCTAAGAGAAAAGAGTGGACTGCGAAGAACCCTGGAAAGTTTAATGAATATGAAAAACTTTGTATGCTACGTGCTGATGAACCGGCTACACAGCTTTCATATTTTCTTTTCGTTAACAATGGAAAGAAAACAAAAATGCCATCAATACTCAAAAGATCTATTGCTGATAAGTTATCTGGTCTTTCCCGATATCAGGTCAACAAATACAAGAATCATGAAATTGGTATGATCAATGCGGTACGTTTGACACATGCTAATTCACCGGTACTTGACGAACTCATGAAGACTGGAACTCTCGTTGTCAACGAAGAACAACAGACATGGGAGCAGAAACGTTCTGCCGGAATGTCATGGGTTGATATTCTGAAGACAACAAAGATGGGTCACATGGCTCTTCTCAGAAATATCAGAAATGTGTTTACCGAGATCGATGATAAAACCTTGTGTGAAGCGTATATGGCTGATCTCAAAGATGGTGTTCTGGAAGGACGACAGTTCCCATTCAGATACGAATCAGCTTACCGAATGATCAAGGAATCAACTGTTAATCATAAACAGTATATTCTTGATTGTCTCGAGGAGTGTATCGATACAGCTGTTAATAATCTTCCTAGACTGAACGGAAAGACTGTATGTCTATCAGACAACTCTGGCTCTGCATGGGGAGGATTCACCTCTGAATATGGCTCACAGACTGTTGCTAAGATTGACAATCTTTCATCGGTTATAGCTGGTGCTTGTTCCGATGAAGGTACTGTCATCAAATTCGGTGATAGATATATTGAGTTTCCTGTTTCAAAAAGAAACGGTATTCTCACACAGGCTGAAGCAATAAGTGAACGTGAATCATTTGATGTTGGTGGTGGTACCGAAGGTGGTGTTTGGAGATTCTTCAAACATATCATCGAGAATAAAGTATGGTACGACAACATCTTTATATTCTCTGACATGCAGGCTGGTGTTGGAGGATTATACGGTACACAAGAAGACATGAGGGAATACATGATTACTGGTTTTGGTTTTAATAAATATAAGATACCAAAATCTGTCAGAAAAACTCATCGGTACAGTATTCAAGGACATATCAACGTATATAAGTTGATCCTTGAATACCGCAAAAAGGTAAATCCCAAAGTGAACGTATTCTGTGTTCAGACTGGTGGATATGACAATGTTGTTATTCCTCAGATGAGCTATCGTTGTGCGATGCTTACTGGATGGACCGGTAAAGAAATCCTATTTGCTTCGGAATACATCAAGCAGTGGGACGATATCGAAAACAGAAGAAATAATTAAACAGTTATAGTGAAGCAGTAATATTGGTTACTTCAGAGCACCAAATTGTTCACAATGATGAACGAGTCGCAACATTGCTCGCGACTATAAACAAACCTATACCAATATAAATATTCTCACTATAACCAGGCGTATCTAATACGTCATTTCATGTTTTCATCCATGTAATATTGATTGAGGACACTAATTGAGAATGCTATGTGTCCTCAATTGGTATTACACAAAACCTATTATTTTAAATCTCTACATATATATTATTATCATGATGAATGAAGGACATAATATACTTCCATCATCAATCAACATACTGGAGTATCGACAAGTGGAAAGTCAACAGGTTTTGATCCTGTTATCCGGGGGTTCGAATCCCTCTACTCCAACCAAGGGTTTATTTCTCAACCCTACTCCATTTTCCGGGATAGGCTAGATTACTGGTATGGGGCACAACCTCATACCGGTGGTCTAACCATCTATTAATTATTTTATTGGATATATTCGATATGGCAATAGCTGTGTCGGTTAAATATATCAAAGCTCCTTCAAGAAAAAGAGATCACCGATGAAATTAAGGCGGTGCTCTCTTTTTTATTTAATTGACAATCGTATCATTGATAATACTGCTGTATCAGTGATCTCAAAACGTCGACACAAGTAATTCGCAGGTTTGTGCATTTAACCTCCTTCTACTATCATACTGATACTCGTGAGTGTCGTAAACCGGGAATAGCCGTCGGAAATCGAAGCATGTAAGTCGAATGCGGATAGGCAAAGCGTTCCCAATTGCTGATAGAGTTCTAACGTCTCATGTCAGACAAACCACCCCTCTCTATACCCATCCCCTTATCGGGGATGGGAATAATTCTATTATTTTGATTTTTTACATATATATTGTTTATTTGGATATGTTAGGGAGTGATTCATCCTGACACAAATATATCGATGTTTACTTTTACAAGTATTCGTCGATATATGATACATATATGAACATTCACCTCAACATATTCAAATAAATTTTTATTTTAGAAGGAGTGTTTAAAATGAACGCTGTCAAAACAAAACCCATCTATGAGGTAATACACTTACCTGTATCGAAAATCGAGGGTGATACTAAACCGAAGGCACCGCCATTGGATGATCAGGTATTCGTCATCAATGTGTCATTAACGAAAGGCTCTATGAGCGTGTTTGTCATTAACACAGAAACCTTGGGTGAAGCTCTTAAGATATTGAGAGATTACAACCCGAGTTATGACTTCATCGGTTGTAGTATGAGAAAGATATGTCCCACTAAATGGAAATGTTACAATGTCTCCAGTGACGTGACGATAGAAAAAATGTTATATGTGGATTTAGTTCTGAAAATGAAAACAAAATAAACATATGATTATTCGGGTGCCATAATGGCACCCGATTATTTTTTATACCAAACACATTATAGTGGACTCGAGCAGTTTAGAAACCTTTGGAGGAATTCAAAAAAATGAGTAGGAATCTCAATTGATTGAGATTCACAGAATGACTCTGTGTCACAGTATATAATTAGTACTAAAAGGAGGTCGTACCGAATTCAGAATACCTGTATAAAAAATTGGGAGGGTAAGCGGGCGCAAGCTTACAAAATCAAATACACAATATGTGCTCGAATCCACTATAATACATTTGATTTGTATTTCATAGTATATAATCAAGGGAGTAAATATTTACTCCCTTGACTAGAATACTAATTATTCCATTTCACATATCTTATCAAGATCCATAGGGTTAATTGTACCAGCATCATTTGTTGCAGTTGCAAGTAGTTTGTCAAGCTCTTCTTTAGCAGTGATCATGAATTTTTTGTATGCTACCGGATCCTTTTCGAAGAACTCATATACATTCTTCCATGTGAACTTTTCAGTTATAGTATTACCCTCATTATCGAGAACATAATATCCAGCTTTATTACCTTTGAGCCGGTTTTTGGAGTTGAGGAATAGTATGAGTGATCTCACATTATCAACACCTCTACCACGTTTATCAATAACTATCTCAAAACCAAGACCAGTCTTATCATTACCTGATTCGTTAGTAGAAGCCTTGATTGGTTCGAATAATACTGTATTTCCAGCGAATCCATCTTTTTCAATTGTATATCTGGACTCAGCACTGATTTCAGCAGTCAAGTTAAGAAGAGCTGAACATCCGTATTCAAGAGCTTTACCACCAGATATTTTTTCGTCGTGTTTACCATACTGGAACTGTTTAGCAGGCTGTTGGAATGCACTCATCGCTGCATTAGAACCTTTATGTGCAATTACAAATAAGATGATATTTGCCTCTTTCATCATAGGTAATATATCAGTGAGTAAACCTCTGAGTGTTTTAGCATTTCTCATACCATCCGCATTATTTCTAAGCTCGCCCATATCACTTAAGAAGTTCTTATCATTGATAGAATATTCTTTAGCGATAACATCACTGATACTATCAACACCCACAATAGTTGGTGGCATAAGCATAATGGGTCTATTGAGATGGTCAACTTCACCTGTGTCTCTTAATAGAAGATCTTTATGTTTCATTTTGTTGTAATAGATTTCAGTAATGTCACTCTGAAGTGTGTCATAACCAATTGCACCACAGCGAAGTTTAAATCTCGGGAAATCACCATCAAACCAATCATCATTTAATTTAGTCAAATTCTTTACTCTCTGAACAACGAGTCGGTTCTCAGCGTCGTAATGAACAACATTACCGTCGTTTGAAAATGCGATGTTAGCTTCCATTTGAAGAAGTATTGTTGATTTGTACGACTGAGTATTACCTGTCAAAACATTGAATGATCCAGCCTGAATACCTTTACAAATTCTTCTCTTGACGAATTGACCATTATCCTTAACAATGATCTCATAAGCCAATGCAGAATCAATGATAGGTATACCGGTCGAATAACTGTAATCAATCATGTCATTCTTTTCGAATACCTTTGATGTACCACCACCTGACAGTATCGTCATTAGGTCAGCATTCTTGAGTTCTTCCATGAGCACGCTAGGTTTTTTCTGTGCCATAATATTATCCTCCTAGATTAAAAATTAATGGTATATGATTGTTCATTGTAACCACACTTTCATTACCATACATTTTAAGAATATATACATGTATATCATTAATTCGGGAATGAAAAAAAGAATTCACATTTCATTAACCTTTGTCAATCAAAAAATAATGGGAGTTGATAATTTATGAATAATAGACAGAAGGAAGATAAACGAATGAAGGATTTGAAGAATCCAAAGGATGATCATTCGGCTGAAATATCAAAACTTATTAATCAGGTGATAGCTTCAAAACATAAAGTTTATGTGACGACTGATTGGCATTTATGGAAAAGAGCATGTAAAGATAAACCTGAATGTCATAAACATAAAAACTTCACAGAAACACTTAAGAATGTGAACGCTAAAATGACTGAGAATGACATACTTATCAACCTGGGTGATCTAGTCGATGGAGAATTCAAAGACAAAGAATCACTCAAGAGTGTTCTACAATGTATACCTGGTAAGAAGATACTCGTGTTAGGAAACAATGATCTGTTCGACGTTAGATTCTACAAGAGTTGTGGATTTGATTATGTCGTACAATCGTTTGTTTGGAGTAATATAATATTCACTCATATGCCAATTAAGAATGATTATGAAATGAATGTCCACGGACATATACATGGATATCGAACATACTGGGTTCCTTATACAAATATGATTGATGTTGCAGCATTAGGTGGTCGAACTGATTTGATCGAACTCGATAAAGTTATTGCTTCACAGAAATCTTATGCTAAAACAATTAAGGAATGTCCTGATAAGTTTGAACAAGAGTCAGTTTCATTGTTTGATGAAATTATGATTCCGAACAGAATTTATGATCCATTCGACGACTAACTATATCTATACACACTTGAAGGAGGTGATTGGATGTATGCTTTCTTAGCGGACGTTCATCTTGGGACAAAATTATCAAAATCAGATTATCTGAAATCATTGGATAAATTTCTTGGGATAATAAAAAATCATGAAGAAGAATGTCACTGTATATTCGTATTGGGTGATCTGTTCGACAAACGTCTATCGATTGATGACTATAAGTTTGCATCAATATTCTTGGTGAATCTGGTGTATAACAGATGTGGTCGAAATGGTAACACTAATGTACCTGTGCATTTCATTCATGGAACATTTACACATGACTATGACCAATATGATATATTCATGAAGATATTGGAAAAGATTGATAATGTTGAAGTATTCTACACCAAAGAAGCATGTGCTAGACAGTTATCAAATGGAGCCAAAGTATTATATCTTCCGCAGAAATATGGTGATACTGATTATGACAAATTCCTTAGCGAGAAGTACGACATAATCATAGGTCATGGTGTCGTAAATTCAGATGGTTTGGTTGTGTGTCCTCGGGGAAATAAAGAAATTGAATTCCCTGCAGATAAACTTGGGGCTATATCTAACATCTGTGTCTTTGGACATTTTCACGACTATACTGATTTCGGCAATAATGTTTTCTATGCTGGAAGTATGTTGCGATGGAAGTATGGTGAAGATGTTCAGAAAGTATTTTTCATATGTGATGATAACTTCAAACCACATACAATACCGAATGAATTTGCATTAGATTATAAGACTATTCGCGTTAACTCTCCTGATGAGTTAAGAACCATCATATCAAATGGCATAGATACACCACATAGATTCATGATCAATTCATCAAAAGAAGATCTTGAATCATATTATGCCATAATGAGAATCAATAAAAATAATCCAAATATCAGATGCATGATATCATCTAATAAAGAAGATAGATCTGATAATGTAAAAATGGATATTAATAGTATCACATCGGCACCGATATCAGAACCCATACCTGAACTAATATCTTATATATCAGAGAAGTATGGAACTGATGAGTCTGAACAGATACGGGAATATGAGAGTAAGATTAACCGCGAATAATAATTAATGAAAGGAATGATTATGATGATCGAGTTCATTATTAAGAGAGATAATAGAAAGGTACCATTCGATGCTACTAAAATAGCTGATGCTGTGTATAAAGCAGCTGAAAAATGTGGTGGTACCGATAAAGAAACAGCAATAAATATTGCATCGAAGGTATGTGACTATTACGAAGCAAATAATCCTGAAGGATCGATTCCAACAGTTGAACAGATGCAGGACATTGTTGAAAAGGTTCTGATTGAAGAAGGACATGCTCGTACTGCCAAGGAATATATTTTATACAGACACGAACGAACACGTCATCGTGATATGAAGACAAACCTTATGAATACAATTCGCGAGATCACATTTGCTGATGCAAAAGACTCGGATATCAAGCGTGAGAATGCGAACATCGATGGAGACACATCAATGGGCACAATGCTCAAATATGGATCAACAACATCAAAGGAATTCTACATGAATTATGTTCTTGAACCCGAACATGCTAGATTACATCGTGAAGGTTTCATCCATATTCATGATATGGACTTCTATACGATGACAACAACATGTACTCAGATTGATCTGACAAAACTCTTCACAGGTGGATTCTCAACAGGACATGGTTTCCTCAGAGAACCAAACGATATTTCAAGTTATGCCGCACTCGCATGTATTGCCATTCAGTCCAATCAGAACGACCAGCATAAATAAAATCTGTGCCCTTATGTGGAAACATATAAGGAAAACCACATTAAGATTCATTTACCAAGAATCGGTGGAAATAACGAATCAGTTTGTGTAGGATAATGACACATTAATATTTCTGCTCACGGGGAAGGTCTATGGTCTAATGATTATAGAATAATCCCGTACCAAGTTCAATCGAAAGATTGTTCAAGGTCTACAGGATAGCGAAACGGTAGTCAACGCATAAGGTAACGTTCTTGAATAACCGACAAGAATGTGAATGACGAGTAACGGAGTAGTGTACAACAGAGATTGGTACTGTTGGAAAATGTGGGGACGTAACATTTGAAGTTGACGTCTGTGATGTATTCGGCGGCTCACGCTGTGGGAGGTCAATCGGTTCCAAAATTTGATTATGACTTGGCACCGGGTGTAAGAAAAACTTTCACCCATAGATATCTTGATAATATTTCAAGATTAATATATTTTAATACAGATTTAGAGATTGGGGAGATACGGGATGTTGTTAAATCTGCATATAAAGAAATGACAGATGATGAACAACGCTTGTTATCTCTGTCTACAATTTCTGCTAAATACCAGGAATGTGAAAGAGCTAATATCATCAGAGGATTTATTGAAAACGGATCTAATATTGATCGCGACTATTTATTTGATTTATTGTATGAATCACAAAATAAGGCGTGGATGTTGGCTGAAAAGGAAACAGACAGAGCAACATACCAGGCGATGGAAGCTCTAGTTCATAACCTTAACACTATGCATTCGCGTGCAGGAGCACAGGTGCCGTTCAGTTCAATCAACTACGGTACTGACACATCACCTGAAGGCCGTATGGTGATTAAGAATATCCTTCTTGCACTTGAAGCGGGTCTTGGTAATGGTGAAACACCAATATTCCCTATTCATATATTCAAGGTAAAAGAAGGTGTAAACTACAACCCGAAAGATCCGAACTATGATCTGTTCAAACTCTCATGTGAAGTATCAGCAAAGAGATTATTCCCTAAC
>JAFVPU010000172.1 GCA_017505165.1 Clostridia bacterium | reverse complement strand
TAAGTACAATGAGAATGATGTTAATCATGAAGAGAATACTAAAACTAAAAAGAAGGGTAGACCAGTAGCTAATGATATTAACTATATCCGCGAAAAGATACCCAAGGCTAAACACATTTACGAGGGTATAGGACACGATAAGTTCTGTGAAAACTTCGAAGAGATAATGAATGCATGTGCTCCCAAGAACCATCCTGAATTACCGATAATTCTTGCTGAAAAAGAAGCGGTTTTCACATCTAAGATTCCGATATATACAACAGCATTCCGACCAGTATCGAAGACGTCAGAAACTATGTACTATCCCAAGATAAATAAAATCTTTTCGATGATATGTGCAGACTGTATCAAACTTGATGATGCAATTATCGATCTAGAAGTAATCAACTGTCTCAATGCTGTTCAGAATCATCTGATTACTGCATGTGAACACCTTATAAGTTCGGAACTCGCTAAGAAAACAGGATTCATCAGATCTGAAATAGTTGGTGGACCGTTTCCATTCTCAGCTAGATCAGTAATAACACTTGACAACTCATTACGTGATGATGAGGTTGATATGCCTTTCTCTACTATCATTTCAGTATATCTTTACAAGTTAACTCATAGACTTGCTATAAGATATAATATGACACTTGAGCAGGCAATGTTATTCATCAATATGCATCAGAGAGATCCGAGGGTGATTCAGCTCATCGATGAGATATTTGCAAACGAACAAGTGTGGATCCTGTTATTAAGAGAACCAACACTGAATAAAGCATCAATGGAATTGTGTAGAGTTAGAAAATATAAATTTGATGACGATACGATTTCATTACCAACAGAACCATTACCTGGATACAACGCAGATTTCGATGGTGATGCACTTAATGCATTCTTCATACCGACCGAAGCAATATCTATATTCTCATCTTTCCATCATGCTTATATGACAAACCATATTACTTCCGAGATGTCATTACCGTTAATGGCATGGAATGACATCTGTCTCGGAATTATGAGTGAATAAATAGAAATTAATACGTGGGGTCAATCCCCACGTATTAATACTTTTAATATTATATGAGGAGAATAAAAATGATTAAATTATATTCCGGAAGTAAGACCGTTAAACATGCAGTCAAAAATCTTTATAGTCCCGGCTATAATTGTATACCAAAGAATACTGAATATTGTTATGAACCTATTGGACCACTATTAGTGAATTCGGAAATCCTATTCGGTTTTAAACTTTCGAAACGCACATATGAATACAAAACGAACAATGGTATTATTTGTGATATCAAAGATATCTATAAAAATTCTGTAACAATTTATATGAATCACCATGAGGTTCAACAGATGTATGATGATCCAGTGAAATTCTGGGGAGTATATGTCGAAGGTCCAAAGACGGTTGTCAATGATGAAAAAGTTATCATTAAAGACGAAGAAGAATATAATGAAAGTGAGAAGATTTAATAATGAATAACAAAGTTGAAAGAGAGCTTGTTCGTTTATATAACAAACTCAGTGAAAAATATGATTTTGAAATGATGAGGACCATGTATAATTCTGGTTCAATTGATACGGTTTATACAGCACTCAGTAATGATGATATACGAGAAGCATTGATCTTTTGGTTTGATGTTCGTATACGTAAATTGGATCCAGCTCAATGTGCAATTCCAAAAAGTGTCTCATCTAATACGATCGTGAATGAGATATATAACGACCTTGGTATAACGGTACCGCATCGAGTTGTTGCTAGTTTCATGTCTATAATTGTAAGTGAAGATGATATGATCTACGGTCATGATACTGAAATCCCATTCGATACAGTGTTTTCATTCGATAACGTCGAGCTCGTTGAATTGAGTGAACTTGCGACACTAAAGATATTCATAGCTCAACCAATGTCAGGTGTTCCTGATGAAGAGGTTGAGGAGATTCGTGAAAAGGTCACAAAATTAATGAAAAATAAATATGGGGATGATATAGAAATCATTGATCAGTTTCACGTTCCTGAAGAAGAGATGGCTAAGGAACCACTTGAAAGACCGGGTATTCACCTACTGGGTAGATCAATACAGTTCTTGGCAGATGCTGATCTCGTTGTATTTGTTGGTGACTTCTTACATGCGAAGGGTTGTTGTGTTGAACTTGCTGTATGTAAGGAATATGATATTCCCTTTGAAATATTGATATATGAAAAGGAGGATCAATAATGTCTGGAAAAGTAATTGATATGAAGATTGAGGTATCCAAATTGTCAGATATTTTTGAGAATCCAGATGTTTTGTATAACATGTTTCTTGAGTTTCATCAGATGAACGGCAAACATACATTCTCAAAATATCGTCCACACCCAGATGTTAATTTCCTCAAGAAATTGATGCTTTTACCAAGTGACTCACATGAACCAAAAATATCATTGTTTGGTTCAATCACAGATACATGCAAAAGTCTGGATGTTTCAATGACACTCATAATCCCCAATGCATATATTAATATCGATGAATTTTCAAACATTCCATACAATGGTGATGTTGATAATATGATCAACAAATTCTTGGATATTTATAAAGAACAAATGTGTCGGTTCCTGATATATGAAAATGGGGAATCTTTGATAAAATCAAAAAAGGTCATCCAAAAGTTCCTATGTGATGAAAATATCACACCAAGAGAAGTATGCCAATATATGTTATCCATAAGAGACAAATATTTCAAAGAAGGAGGATCAGTACAATGGATAGATATGTGAAAATAGAAAAAGCTTTTAATCCTGAATATTTTGAGGAAGGAAAAGTTGTTATTGTAGACATCAAAGAAGATTTCTCAGTTGATGTGACATTTGAAGATCACAGTGGTGCACCAGTAGTATCAAAGTTTATATTTAGACACAATGGGGGAGCATGTATTGGATGGGTTTATAAATGTTCATATAACGAATTGGAAGTATTGGTACCTAGAATAAAAAATGGACCATTATATGAGAAATGTGT
>JAFVPU010000171.1 GCA_017505165.1 Clostridia bacterium | reverse complement strand
ATGTAATCACATCCGTTATATTTACATATAATTCATTTGGCGGGGGATATCCCCCGCCAACATTATAACCGACATTTTCTTGTTTTGTATGCTACAAAGCTATTATTTTGAATTTCTATATATATATTATTAATATGAATAGAAGAAGAGATAATCTTACTTCTATACATATCTGGCGGAAGGACAACCGCCGAAACAAACCAGCCTGTATTTTTACACAGGCAAGAGGAGCATGTTATGAAAAATATTATCCTGAAGAAATGGACCACCGAGTATAAACCTACACAAAATGAATACGTTTTCAGAGTAAGTATGTCAGAGACTTATGAGGGAATTGTATCATCAGTGAGCTTCTGGTTTAAGTGCTCACAGTCATTTATAGAGATGACTGCGAGGGTATTCACAACTGACAAGCAGTATCCATATGAAGAGGTGTATATCGTATCATATGACGAAGCTCGTGAATACTTTAATAACCCCGAGTTGTTCTTAGCGAACAACTGTGAGAGAAGAGAGTCCTAGTGACTCTCTTTTTTTCTTGTTTTTAAATATATATTTTTTAATAGATGGCTGTGATAGATATTATATTAATATAATAGAAAGAGAGGGGATATAATCAATCACTAAATGAATACTAATTCATACTAAAGAGAAGGAGGTTCTTTATATGGAACAGGAAAGCAAATACATTTATCCAGTTGAGGAGTTGGATAAGTTAATCGCTCAAATAGAACAAGGCATTGCTCCAATGGTTAATGACCAAATATTATTGGAAGTTAGACTGAGAAAGAAGGAATTGGAATATGAATTGTTTGATGATGTAGACGATATTGATGATGCTGACACAATAGCTCATAGAGAGATGCTTAAGAAACACCTAGAGAATAAGAAGAGAGAAGCATCAAAGAAAGATGTCCTCACAATTAATCTCACGGATGAACAACGTGCTCAGTTAGAGGATGATATGAGATTCTCAATTGTAAGGCCAAACCCGTTATCTATATATAATAAGAGTGACGAGGAATTATATTCATCAGCTGAGAAGAAAGTCATTGCTCAGAGGTTAGCCAGAATCAGAAATTGCTATTATAACCAGACTGATTATAAGAATGCCATCGAAATTATAATGTCTGCAATTAAATATGCAATTGATAACGAATATCCTTGGTTACCTAGAAAAGAAGTAATTAAAATGGTCAATGAAGGAAGAATTAAATTCACATTCTGTAACATACCCAAGCTATATGTTGACTACAGGACACAGATTACCGACCCTAATATTCTTAAGGGTGTTGTAACCGGTGAGGTTACGCTTAAGGATAAGAATGATGTTACACCTGTTTCAAACCGTAACAAGGGTAAAGGTGTCGATTATCCTTACAACATACTCACCCAGTCCGAATATGATGAGATGCTTAAGTATCATAAAATGGGTTACGATACACCAGCATCTACACTTATCAACGCTGCTGCGAAGTCATCTATCTATCAATTCACAATGCCATATAATAACAATTGGGTTGTTGGTAATAATAGTGATAACAATAACAATGAACCGATATACTTCGATTGGATGCGAGAAGGTGCCGGTGAAGAGTATTTCAATCTCATGTATGGTGATAAGAATACAAACAATCTTACTGACCTGATTAATATTGTTAATGAAAATAATGATAGAGAATTGTCTCAGAATGTTAAGATGAATATGACTTCGTTCATGAATAATCTGAAACGTAGTTTCGGTACGAGCGATACACATTATCAGAGACCTGACGTACATATCTCTTCATCATTACAGGTTAATCCTGAAGCAGTTAAGATTGAAGAAGGAATTATGAATGCGTTGAGAATGAATAATCCGAATCTGTAATGAGATTATTGTATAAAAGAATCATGTTAACATGATTCTTTTTTGTATCAAATTTACTAGTATATAATTCATAAAGTTAATCTCCTTTAACTGTTTTGAATCTGACACACTAGGGGTGTGTCAATGTAGGTTTCTTCATTTGTTTATAGGTAAATCCCACCCACATGGGTGGGATTAAACCTGTAATATTTTTTATTATGCAAAATACCAGAAATTAATATTCCTAGTATGGTCAACGGAATATTTTTCTTTTCTTTTCTTCTCTTTCTAATTGAGATATGGATGTCAGGAAATAGTTCATATCCCAATGAGAATCGAAGTCCCTTTCTATTGATATGTAAGTTTTATAATGGAGCCCATATGGGCTCCATTATAAATACTTCTTTTATATCTTAATTGCTTTATCGTTTACCGTTGATTTCAACCACATATCTGAATATGAATTATCTATGATTATCTGTATACCCGTTCTTACGAATGGAATTACCTTAACCACGTTATCCACATCATCTATATTATCACTTTCATTATTGGATATGAATAATGTAAAATATTTATCGTAGTTTCCAGTAATGGTAATCGTGATTGAATCATCTTTTGTTATTCTGAATGATGGTTCGTGTTTTGTTATATATGATTTATGATTGTTTGTAAATAATGGATTTGTCAACATCTCACGTTTCCAGACTTTATCAAATTCATCGAGTACTTTATCAACAGGAATCTCAGAAATACCCAATGATTCAGTAGTCAAATGATATAATGATACACCATTAATTGTTGGGATATCGTTGAGTTTATTATAATCATTATCATTATCAAATGTGATTGATTCCAGTATATCGGGTTCGATATCAACATTGTTTGGATTGTCAATCGTATTATAATCATGAATAGATTTATGTTGACCAACATTATATGAGAAAACCACATTCTGATTAATGATTGATGTATTATTGAATAATGCTTTTTTGTAAGATGTAAACATTGATCCGTCTATACCAATATAGATTGGTTGTTCAGGTGTTACAACAGATTCATT
>JAFVPU010000170.1 GCA_017505165.1 Clostridia bacterium | reverse complement strand
ATGCCGATGAGAGCAGGTCCTTGATTCTTGTTCGTCTTCTTCATGTACTGGATGAGCACGAGGTCGTCCGAAGACTTCTTCCATTGAACTCAATTTTAATTTATCTTTGAGTTGTTGAAGCGAATTGTAATAAGGCAATTCTCTCCTAGGATCATATATCGAGCCACCTTTTGAAACATAATCATCTATTCTTTCTTTCAATAACTCAATCGTCAAAGGAGTATGTTTTGCCTGTTCTATTGGATCATAATCATATCCGCACAACTTGTAGATTTCTTTTGTTGAAGATACATTCAATTTCTTTTTCAATGCTCTCATGCGTTCATAATATGGTTTCTTTTTTTCAGGATATTCAAGAGTCTTATGAATCTTGATGAAATCTTCTATTTCTTGCTTCATTCTTTCGATAGTTACTTCTTTGCCGATTTTCTTTAATTTGTATTCAAAACCACAAACTTTATACGCATCTGCAATCGAATTGAGATTTAAAAAATTCTTCAAACTTATTAAATTGCGATAATATTTCAAATTGTCTTTCTTATCATATATAGAACCGCCATTTGCAATATGTTCCTTTATTTGTCTGATTGTTGTTTCAATTGTTTTATTGATTCTTTCTTGAGAAATTTCAGTAATCAAATTAGCCATAAATCCTCCATTATTAGTTTTCATTCAGTGTCTTTGCCCTTAGCATTCCACATGCGCCTTCTATATCGCTACCTTGACTACGCCTTAAAGTCGCTGAAACACCTATCTGATTTAGTTTATCAACAAAATCGACTGCTTCTTTGTGTGTGGTGGCTTTTAGACTTCCTCCGTTTGGATTGAGACATATTACATTCACATGACATAACAACCCTTTCGTAAGATTCTTAAGTCTGTTTATATCTTCTATAGAGTCATTTGTATCTTTAATCAGACAATATTCAAATACTACTCGCCTCGAATTTATTTTTACATATTCTTGCAAAGCTTTCAATATTTCTTCAATAGTATATCTATTGGCAATCGGCATAATAGTTTTTCGAATTTCATCCGTTGTAGCATGTAATGACAAGCATAGAGTAATATTAAAATTTAGTTTGGATAAATCATAGATTTTGTCCACTAGACCACAGGTTGAAAGTGATATGTTTCTCTCACTGACATTGAACGAATCCTTGTCTGTGATGAGTTGAATCCATTTCACCACATTATCAAAATTATCAAGAGGTTCACCACTGCCCATAAGCACTATATTGGTAAAATTTCTCTCATTACATCTGCCATTGTCGGCATTTACCACTGCGATTGTGCTAAGCATTTCACCAGGCGTCAAATTTCTTATCAAACCTTTCATTGTTGATGCACAGAATTTACATCCCATACGGCATCCTACTTGAGTTGACATACAAATTGTGTTACCATAATTTTGCTTTAAAAACACACATTCTACAATATTTCCATCACTGAGAGCAAGAAGGTATTTTTTTGTTCCATCTTTGCTCTCAAGTCTTTTGTAAATATTCACCGGTTTCAAAATATAATTTTCTTTCAACTTTGATTGAATATCTTTTGATAAATTTGTGTCTGTATAATCTTTTGCTTGGATTATAGCATCAAAAATCTGCTTGACACGAAATGCTGGAATATCTGTCAATTCTTCTCGCAATTCATTAAGAGAAAAATCACTAAGTATTTTCAATTATTTCACCTTTTGTAAATTTATTTGAATTCATGTATTGAAGTGCAAACATTTTTTGCTTGCCTTCCGGTTGAATGGTAATAATCTCAACAGAGCGATCTGCGCATCCTATTATGAGACCATTTTTTCCATCACATACAAGAATTTCACCAACTTCACCATGATAATCACAAGGAACAGCAAATTGCACTTTGAATCTCATACCTTTATAGATAAAATAACAATTTTCAAAGCCACGAATTCGATTGCAGATCGTATAAGCACAATCATTGAAATTGATGAGATAATCTTCTTTTTTTATCATCGGGAAATAGGTCATCTTGCTTTCGTCTTGCTTGATTGCTTTATTTTTCAAATCTTCAAAGTTTTCAACAAATTCGTTTATACACTCAACACCTAGTATTGCCAATTTTTCAAATACACTAGATGCAGTATCGTCCGGTAAGATATCAATTTCTTTTTGAATATACATATCACCACAATCAAGACCAAGTTCTGTCTTCATGATTGTGATACCTGTCTTCTTCTCACCATTGGCAATCGCCCATTGGATCGGTGCCGATCCTCGATATTTTGGAAGCAAACTTGCATGTACATTGAATATACCATATTTCGGCACGTCTAAAATGTTTTGTTTGATAATTTGTCCAAAACTTGCAGTAATAATCATATCAGCATTGAGAGATTTCAAAACATCTTCGCCTTCTTTGTTTATATTGGCAAATTGATAAATCGGAATATTATTTTCCTCGCAATATCTTTTGATCGCTGAAGGAATAATTTTGTTGTTTCTTGAATTAACCTTGTCAGGTTGTGAAAAAACTGCGACAACATTTTTGCCATTGTCGACAAGTCCTTTCAACACCGTTTTGGAGAACTCTCCTGTTCCAAAAAATACTATTCTCATTCTTCCCCTTTTCCTTTCGGTGGAATGCAAGCTTTGTCAATATATAAAATCCCTTGCAAATGATCATATTCATGACAAATACAAACAGCAGTCCAATCTTGACATGTGAAAGTGAATGGATTGCCATATCTGTCAAAAGCTTCAACAGTTACTTCAAATGGACGCTTCACATACTCAAACGGTAATGCAACGCTCAAACATCCTTCTTTCTTGTATTGTTCGCCTGATGTTTTTGTAATCACAGGATTAACAAATTCCATCTGCATATTATTGATGTTTGTGATGAAAACATTCTTGAGGACACCAACCTGAACAGCACTTAAGCCTGCGCCCATTTTCTCATCAAGAGTCTCATG
Organism: Clostridia bacterium; assembly: GCA_017505165.1. Taxonomy (GTDB): domain Bacteria; phylum Bacillota; class Clostridia; order Christensenellales; family UBA1242; genus Onthoplasma. The sequence continues at coordinate 9,550 of JAFVPU010000170.1, read as the reverse complement.
CATATCATCAAGAAGTTCCCACAACTTTTCATCAAAAACTTTCACAGGTTTACTTTTCCTGCGAATAAATTCATCTTTATAACTCACTACTTCTCTTATAGCCATATTTTACCTCAAATTATTTGGATTAAGTTCCACAAATATTGAAACATCTTTCTTTATTCTATCTGCGATAGAATAAAATTCACTAGTTATTTTATCATTTGGCAAATATCTTGTCAAGATTTGATAACGGTATTTTGATTGAATTCTCTTGATTGGTGATGGCATTGCTTGCAAAAATATTATTTCACCAGGAAATTTAGTTTTCAACATCATGCATTCATCCAAAATTTCTTTGGTTGTATCTTTTGCAAGATTGTCGCTCACACTTGAAATCAATATTCTCAAAATGTTCGTATATGGTGGAAATTGTGTTGTTTGTCGCAAGTTGACTTCTTTGTCATAGAAGCCAAGATAATCATAATTACTTGCGAATCGGTACACATAATGTTTTGGTGCATAAGTTTGCAAAACAACATGTGCATTATCTGTTTTTCTGCCTGCTCTGCCCGCCACCTGCGTAACAAGTTGGAAAGTGCGTTCATTTGACTTGAAATCGCTGTTATACAAACTTACATCAGCATCTAAAATGCCGACAAATGACACATCAGGATAATCATGTCCCTTCGCAATCATCTGCGTACCAACCAATATGCTAGGTTTTGTTGCTGAAAATTCACTCAATATGTTTTGATGAGCATTCTTTCCTCGTGTTGTGTCATTATCCATCCTGAAAATTGGAACTGAAGGAAACAATTTCTTCAGATCTTCACACACTCTTTCTGTGCCAAGTGCACCGTATTTGATATCAGTGCTATTGCAACTCGGACAATGAGTAAGAGCACGATATCTCTTGCCACAAAAATGACATTTGAGTTCTTTATCTTCTTTGTGATAAACCAAACTAACTTCACAATCATCACATTTTGCTCTATAACCGCATTCTCTGCACATCATAAATGAAGCAAATCCTCTGCGATTTATAAACAACATTGCTTGATTCTTTTCATCAATACATTTTTGTAGATTATTAAGAAGTGGTTTGCTGAATGGTGTCGTATTGCCATCCATTACTTCGTTCAACATATCAATAATTTCTATTTTGGGCATATTTAAACCATTGACACGTTCAGGTAAACTGATGAGATTGTATATTCCTTTTTGTGCTTTGTTGAAAGTTTCTATGCTTGGTGTCGCACTGCCCAAAATAAGCGGACAATGATTGTATCTCGCTCTAAATTCTGCCACATCATGAGTATTAAATCTTGGATTTGATTCACTCACATATGATGAGTCGTGTTCTTCATCAATGATAATCACACCAAGATTTTCGATTGGAGCAAAAACTGCCGATCTTGCACCCAATACCACATGAGCATCTCCAACAAAAATCCTCTCCCACTCGTCGAATCTTTCTCCTTCGCTGAGACCACTGTGCAATACCGCCACATCTGATGGAAATCGTGAATTGAATCGACTCATCATTTGAGGAGTCAAAGATATTTCAGGAACAAGCATTATTGCGGTTTTTCCTTCCTTCAAAGCTTGTTCAATAATTGTCATGTATACTTCAGTCTTTCCACTACCTGTAACGCCATGAAGCAAGAACGTCTTGTCTTGATTGGTGATTTGTTCAACCGCTTCTGATTGTGAATTGGTCAATTGATGATTTTCTGATTTGCTTTTCATTGAAATTGGTGCACGCAACTTTCTGATTTTCTCTTTGGATATCATACCTTTTTCAATCAATGCATTTATACTAGCTCTACCGAACATATCACACATTCTTGTATAATCAGCTTCACCTTGTTCACTCAAGAATGCAACGGCTGAAAGTTGGTTTTTTGCTCGTTTTCCAATAGTATTTATGGCTGTATCTATATCAACAATTAGACTAATCAAAAATCTATTTTGTTCGTGTTGATTGTCATTCCTCACACAAGATGGCAAGACCAATCTTATCGCATCACTCTTACGCAAAAAAAAGTGTCCTACCAAATAATCGGTCAAACTCAAAATCTCAGTTTTAAGTTTTGGGACACTATCTAAATGTTTTATTATAGATTTAATTTTCTTCAAGTCGCAATCTGTCGTCTCACTCAAAGCAATTACATATCCCATAACTGTGCGATTAGCGAAGGGAACCAACACACGCATACCCACTTGAGTATCATCAAAACCGATATAATCAAAGACTCTATCTACAGCATCATTGGGAATGTCAACTACGACTTTTGCGTACATTACTTGGATTGAACTCCTACGATTTCACCCTTCAAAAGTTCGTTGGCAGCATAATCAATGGCAAGATTTCCGCTTCCATTGAGTAGACTTGCAATCTTGTTTTCTAAAACTTTGGCTCTTGCGCCAACAATGATAGAAACCGCATAACGATTTCCTGCAATTTTTGCTAAAGTATCAATAGGTGGTTCAAATAACATAATATCTCCTTAAAATTTTCTCAATAATATCACAAATATGGCTATTTGTCAATTCTTTTGTTTTTATTTATTCAATTTTGCCATAGATTTCTTGGCTGCATTTTGTTCTGCTTCACGTTTGGTAGAACCTTGACCGTAGGCAATAAACTTCTTATCTAACAATACACCGGCACGAAATTCTTCCTGTCCACCCTTGTTTGTGAAAGTATCACAAGTGTATTCAAGTTTGATTTTGTTCGCCTGTGCATATTCCTGAATAATGGATTTATAGTCTTTTGCTTTAATGCCTGCACGCAATTTTTCTTTGATCTCAAGGGCTTCGATAATACTTGATTTGATTGACGGCATGCCGAAACTAAGATACATCACACCAATCATACTTTCGATTGTGTTTTCTAATATTGCATCAGAAATTTCACCCTTGAAACTTTTTCCAAGTTTGATTCTGTCTTGAATTTTGAGTTTTTTCGCAAGATTGGATAAACTTTCAGTGCAGACAAAACTTGCTTTGACCTTGGTCATTTTGCCTTCATCTTGACGCATATTCTTGTATAAATAATCACTGACTATAAGAGACAAAACCGAATCACCCAAAAATTCAATGCGTTCATTACTTCTCAAATTGTGGTCATGAGCATATGAAGAATGAGTGAAAGCAAGTTCTTTCATCTCAACAGGACACTTTTCAAATAAATCTAGAAAATTATTTCTTTTCAATTTTTTCCACTGCCTTTTTTGTCTTCTCTACAAGTTTATTTTCAGCCAATCCATAAGCTTGTTGAATTGATTTTGCAATCACTTCTGCCTTGCTATTTCCATGGCATTTGATAACGATTTTTCCAACACCCAACATTGGTGCTCCGCCTACTTTATTGTAGTCATATTTATTCTTGATTCCAACAAGTCCTTTTTTGAAGAACAATGCGCCAATTTTTGCTCTCAAAGATGATTTGATTGTATCTTTGATCTCAGAGAACAAGATTTCTGCCGTGCCTTCGATTGTCTTCAAACAAATATTTCCAGAGAATCCATCACAGACAACAACATCACAATTGCCACGCAAAACATCTCGAGATTCAATATTGCCTATGAAGTTCAATTTTGAGTTTTTAAGCAATTGATATGCTTCTTTGTGCACTTCATCACCTTTTTCTTCTTCTGTACCTATATTCAACAATCCGATTCTTGGTTTGCTCACTCCTGTCGCCTTCATATATTCATTACCCATGATGGCAAAGTGAAGCAAGTTTTCAGGCTTACAATCAGCATTCGCACCGCAATCGAGAAGCATAACACCGCGATCATTTATTGTCGGCAAAATTGGTGCCAAAGCTGGACGTGAAATGTTTTGAATTCTTCCAAGTTTGAGCACTGCTCCTGTCAATGTAGCACCTGTGCTACCAGCACTTACAAGAGCCACTGCATCATCATTATTTTTCAAATAATCATATGCAACAACTATGCTTGAAGTCTTTTTTGTTCTGATTGCAACTGTAGGAACATCATCCATTGTTACAATATCTGGAGCGTGAACGATTTCAAGTCTATCGCTGACAAAAACCAATTCCTGCAACAATTCTGAAATTCTATCCTTATCTCCAACTAAAACAACTTCCAATTTCTCATTAGTTTGGAGCGCCTTGATTGCTCCCAAAACTATTTCTCTTGGAGCATAATCTCCACCAAAAGCATCTACTACTACTTTCATAAAAATCCCCTTTTACTTTTTTATTTTAATATAAAATAAATTATTTAGCAAACAAATTTAGTTATCTGACACTAATTCCAACAGTTTTTGATTAAATTTATATTTATTTTGAAGTTCTTTGACCTTGTTTAGAGTTTTCTTAGTGCTGTTTTTTGTAGCTCTTATCATCAAATTCTTTGGCGAATGAGCAAAATCAACAAACTCAATCACATCTACAGAATATCCACATGAACGCAAAACTTCAGTTCTTATAGAATCAGTGAGAAGTGATGAGAATCTTTCCTTTATCAGACCATCACTCATCAAAATATCAAAATCTCCACCCTTTTTGATACTCAAGTTGATTTCATGCTGACAGCACGGAACAGAAAAAATGTATTTTACTTTATTTTTTATCGCAAAATCAAGCGCATAATCAGTCGCTGTATCACAAGCATGAAGTGTAATCACCATGTCTATTTTACCCTTGTATAGTTCATCTTTACTCACATCACTTAGTTCAAATTTCAGATCATTGTAGCCATATTTTTGCGCGATTTGATTGCAATTTTTCACCACATCTTTTTTGATATCATATCCTATAATTTTTGCTTTGATTTTTTTCATTTTTACAAAATAATGATATATCAAAAACGTCAAATATGATTTACCACAACCGAAGTCAAGAATAGTGATTTCTTCCATCTTGCTTGACTTAAATGTATGGTCTATAAGTTCAATAAAGTGATTGATTTGCTTGAATTTGTCATACATTGAATTGATAATTTTGCCTTCTTTTGTAAAAATTCCCAAATCCACCATTGCAGGAACAGAATCACCTTCATTGATGAGATAATTTTTGGCCTTATTGTTTGATAAATTCCCTATTTTTGACTGTTTTTCATTCGTTTTTACCTTATAACCAGACTTTGTCTTACAATAGATCGATTCTTCATTAGTTTTTTGCACACAAATCTGTTTGAACACTGAAAAATCAATATCCAAAACTTCTTGAATACTCACATTTTCATGAAAAACTTTTGTGCCTTCAAATTTCTCTATCTGCCACAATTTTTGTTTTCTTATTTCAATCGGACGAACAATTATCTTCTTAATTTCGGTTGAACTATCACTTAATATTAACTTTACTATTTTATGTTCGTTTGTTTTTATATCGTTCAAAATTTTATTCATATCAATATATTAACTAAAACAAAGAAAAAACGCAAGAAAAATCACTCGCGTTTAGATTTTCTGTTCATGAGAATAAAAAAAATAAGGCATTTGCCTTATCTTTAAATGTTATTTTGACTCTTTCTTGTCAACGTTTACAACTTGTTCTCCATCGTAATATCCACAATTCTTACAAACTTTGTGAGCCACTTTCTTTTCGTGGCAATGAGGACATTCTACAAGTGTAGGAACAGCTGCTTTCCAATTCGCACGACGTTTATCACGTCTAGCCTTGGACACCTTTCCCTTAGGAACTGCCATAATTTACCTCCATAAATATTCGCGCTTGTATTTGAGCGCTCGACAACATTCAAGTTTAGTATAACAAATTTCATAGTCTTTGTCAACTGGTTTTAAAAATAATATCAAAAATTTTTCATCTTGACAAAATCACACTCTTATGCTAGCATAAACTCAGGAGATAATAATTATGAAAGATGCCATCAATCTTTTCTATGACGACTATGTAAAAGCGTTGAACAACACAAAAAAACATTGTTTAAAACTCAACGAATCAATGAATAATATCAATGACAAGCTCAATAATAAAAACGAGTATTTTGATTCGGGAGTATTTTTAGAATTAGAATTGTTTGGATTGAAAGGACTTCAATACAAACTCATTTCCTCTACATATGTTCTTGTAGATGCTTATGTAAAACTTATAGGTGTTCATGATTCTCTAGATGAAAAACAACAAAAGAATATCAAAGAATATAACAAAGTTTTAAATTTAGTAAAAAATACAATCGAAAAAACCTCTCACTTTATTGAAGATATATCACCCTCAAATGATAAGAACCTATAAAAAAACCACTGAAAATCAGTGGTTTTTCTTTATTGTCTAAATCTATTTTGCAAGATCAGCTGCATCAAGAGCGATCATATATTCTTCATCTGTAGGAATACGAAGAACTTTCACTTTACTATTTGGTTTTGTAAATTCTTGGATTGTGCCACGAGGTGCAGTTTTGTTGATTTCATAGTCAAAATCAATTCCAAGATATTCCATATCTTTACATACTGCTTCACGTACCAATTCATCATTTTCACCCACACCAGCAGTGAATACAATATAATCAACTCCGTTCATAGCAGCTGCATAAGCACCGATATATTTCTTGATTGAATATGTCAACATATCAAAAGCAAGTTTAACTCTTGGCTTATCAAGATTTGCATCAATATCACGCATATCACTTAATCCGCCAGAAATACCTACCAATCCACTCTTTTTGTTGAGCAAACTGATTGTTTCATCAGCAGATATTCCCTTTATCTTCATAATATCTGGAACAACTGAAGCGTCGATATCACCAGAACGAGTGCCCATAACGACACCTGCAAGTGGAGTGTATCCCATAGATGTATCAATACATTTTCCATCTTTGATTGCACAAATACTACTTCCGCTACCAATATGACAAGAAATAAGTCTCTTTCCAATCAAGCCACCAGTGATTTCAGCACATTTTTTTGCAATAAATCTATGACTTGTTCCATGTGCACCATAACGACGAATTCCGTTTTCTTCATACAATTCATAAGGAATCGCATACATATAAGCTTTTGGATCCATTGTTGAATGGAAAGCTGTGTCAAACACTGTTACATTTGTCTTGCCTGGCATAAGCTCCATACAAGCTTTAATTCCAGACATAGCTCCCGGATTGTGAAGCGGTGCAAAATGAATATATTTTTGCATATCTTCAAAAACTTCAGGTGTTACAACAATTGATTTGTTGTATTTTTCACCAAGATTCACAACTCTGTGGCCGATTGCCTTGATTTCATCCAAATTTGAAATAACAGCACTTTCACCGGTTGTCAAATAATTCAAAAACAATTGGAAAGCCTCTTTGTGTGTTGGCATTTCTTGATTAACAACTGTCTTTACACCATTTTTCTTATAAGTCATGAAAGAACCATCAATTCCAACTCTTTCACAATATGCGCTGGCAAAAACTTCTGCATTGTCAGTTTCCATCAAAGATGCCTTCAAACTACTACTACCAGCATTAACTACTAAAACTTTCATTTTTCCTCCTAAAACAAAAACTATTATATCAAAAAACCAGCGAAATGCAAGTATTTTGTGCTGGTTTTTATAAATTTATTTGTTTTCACACATCAATTTTGTGATATACACAGTGTTTATTATTTCTTCCACTGTTGAACCGCGACTTAAGTCATTTATCGGCTTGGCAAAATTGAGCATAATTGGGCCAACAGCCTGCACTCCGCCAAAATATGCAGTCAATTTGTAGGCAATATTTCCTGCATCTAACTCTGGGAATACGAGCACATTAGCTTGTCCGGCAACTTTGCTTGTAGGACATTTTTTCTTGGCTGTTTCCATTTCTAATGCACTGTCTCCTTGCATCTCTCCGTCAATCAGATATGTCGACTTTGATTTTGCAATCTCGGTTGCATTTTTCACTTTGTCAACCATTTCACTTTTTGCACTACCATATGTTGAATAACTAAGCAGAGCAACTTTTGGTTCATTGCCTACCACTTTATCCATAAATTCTGCACCAGATATTGCAATCTCTGCAAGTTGTTCACTGTCTGGATTCTCAATCAACGAAACATCTGTATAAACCAATGGGTCCATACCCTTTTTCAACATTAACATACTTCCAACCACAGAAGATTTTCCTTTCTTGCACTTGATAACTTGAAGTGCTGGTCTAAGAGTATTTGCTGTTGTCCATTTGGCACCAGCAACAAGACCATCAGCATAATCATTCTTTAACAAAAGCATAGAAAAATATTCTGGAGTCTTTATCAACTCCTTTGCTTCATCTATTGTCATTCCTTTATGCTTTCTTAGTTCATATAATTGTGTTGCAAAATCTTCAAGTCTAGGGTCGGATTCAATGTTGATTATTTCACATTTATCACTCAAAAACTCTTTCGTCATCCCGTCAATTGCTCCAAAAACAATCAACTTTGTTGTTCCTTCTTTCAACAATCTGATGCATGCTTGTCGTATTCTTTCATCTATATTTGCTTCTGGCAAAATTATTGTTGCAAATTTTTTGTTTGCCAACTTTTTCAAATCTTTTAAATCTTTCATATACCCTCTCTTTCATAATAAGTTGAAAATTTAATATCATTATATATGAATAAAATTTTAAAATCAACCAAATCAAAACCTTTGACATCTAAAATAAAATCTTTTTTGTTTACAAAGCGAACATTGATTTTGGTATTGATAGCAATTTGTATCATTTTTGCATCCGATCCGAAAACTTATGCAAATTCATGTTTGAATGCAATAAGCATCTGGAGTGTAAATGTTCTTCCAGTTTTATTTCCATTTTTTGTTTTGACAAGCATTATCGTTATGCTAAGTGATTTCAAATCAAATAAGGTGGACAAGTTTTTTTCAAAAATATATAAAACAAATTCAGGTTCAAGCACCATATATTTCTTGTCTATTCTCTCAGGATACCCTGTTGGTGCTAAACTTGTAACAGAATTTTTCAATATTGGCGCAATTGACAAAAGACAAGCAGAAAATATGCTATCATTTTGTTCTGTCAGCGGACCAATGTTCATCCTCGGAACGGTTGGTGTATGCATGTTTAAATCAATGAAATTTGGGCTAATCGTTTTGTTTTCAAATATAATTGCATCACTTTTAAATGGTATTTTATATTGCAAAAATTCTGACAAAAGTAATATAGAATTTAAAAGAGATAAAAATAACAATATCTTATCAAAAGCAGTCTATGATTCAATGATAAATGTACTTATGGTTGGAGCTTATATTTGCTTAAGTTTTTTGGTTATTGAAATGATGGAAAACTTGAATATTTTATCTTTTATTTCACACACAATAAATATGGTATCTTTCAATTTGATTCCACAAGATATAGTAAAACCTGTTATTGTTGGAATAATCGAAATCACTCGAGGATCGCTTGAATTATCCACCCTAGGTTTAAGCAATAAAATTTCAGCTATGCTAGTTAGCGGAATAATAGGCTTCGGAGGATTGAGTGTATTTATGCAATCAATCAATTTCTTTGATCATCTTCAAATAAAAAAATCAAGGATTTTTAAACAAAAATTAACACAAGGAATCTTTGCTTTTATTGTCGCCTTTATTATTTCATTTTTTATTTATTAATTTTCT
>JAFVPU010000019.1 GCA_017505165.1 Clostridia bacterium | reverse complement strand
TATATACTTTTTACAACCTGCGCTTTTTCTTGTGTGACATGCCAAAGTCATGACTGAATGCTGTGATTAAACGTTTTTCATGTTAAAACACGCCATGAAGTCCGATACATAACGTCCAATGTATTGCGATCTTTTTCTTTTCATTGTGTGAACCTCCTAACTTTTAAATATTTGAACGGTACTACATCTGTGAAAAGTATATACATATAAAAATTCATCTTGTTGGGTTTTACATCCTTTCTTTTTATTGTGGTTACGGGTGGGGAACACGGACCCCACCCGTGATTTAATGCTTTTTTATAAGAATAAGGAAGTTGCTCCGGTAACTTCAACAAACTCATCGTAATCGATAAGAATCTCTGCTTTACCTGTAGTTTTATTGATCGTCGCCTTTGAAGATACAGGATGATTTGATTCGAATCCAGAAGCTGTAGGATGACCTCCACCGCCATACAGTTTACATACAGCAAAACAGTTGAGTTTTCTTTCTTTATCTTTATCTGCATAGAACGAATGAGTCCAAGATCCTGTTTCGCTCTTATAGAACTTGCAACAACCATCGTATTTCTTGAAATCCGAACCAAACAGATCGCTAAATCCGTATGCATTTGCCATTACACACTGAGCTGTTTCGAAGATTTCGCAGTCTTTAATGAGGATAATATCAACTTCCTCTTTGGTGGTTTCGTATCTATGGTGAGCATCATAGTGAGCAAAGTTCAAGATTACATCACCATCGGATAACACACGCTGAATATTGTCAGCGACTCTTTCTTCTTTTGTTCTTCTTGTAGATCCTACACCATCCATGACCATATCCCAGATATCAAAATCGTAGAAATCGTAGAATCTTGCAGTCATGCCATAATTGAACTGCTTTCTCATGCATTCATGGAATGTATCATAGAGACCGATCTCTAATACAGCCGGAGGAATCATGATATCATCTGTTTTAACAATAGGATTTCCAATGATCTTATAATACATGATACACCAGAGATATACAAGTGTAGTAGCAGCTACACCAATAACACCATAATTGAATTTGTACAGATTCTCATGTGTATATGTAGATAATACACTGGATTTATGATGGTCAATCCAGATAACCGGACCCATCTGTTTGCATTTTTCACGTTCTTCCATAATGAAACGAATCTGATCTTCACTTAAAGAAAGGTCTGTGATAAACAAAATCTCGGAGCTTTCGATAATATGTCTAATCAAAACGCCGCTGAGATCGGTATTGTAGTTGATATTCTTATATACAGTCGGACCATGTTTGAAGTATCTCTTTAATACCTGATAACATCCGTCGCCGTCCACATCATTATGTGTAAGGTTGCCGACGAATAGATCATCATTCATAGAATATTTGGAATACAGATTTTCTATGATATCATACATACCAAGAGATGCAGCTTTTTTATACTGTGCAATTAATTCAGATCCTTCACCAAATTCAAATTTCACAGGATATCCAATCTTTCTATTTTCTAACACTCCATCTGCATAGAAATCTTTCTTTTCTCCCTGTAATACGAAATGTGGTAATGTCATTTTCTTTTCCTCCTTAAAAAAAAATAAATCTTTTTATAAATAGAGGATGGGAATGAACCCATCCTCATAATTATACAATTTCTGCTTTGAGAATAATATCAGACTTTGTTGATATCAATTTGATTCCGCCAGATATAGATGACATTACGTCGATATCTTTAACAGGAATCACAATCTTATCTGTAGTTGTGGTAACAGATAATGATACTTTATTATCTGCACCTGAGATATACTTAATAGAATCTCCCTTTTTAAGTTTAATCAC
>JAFVPU010000169.1 GCA_017505165.1 Clostridia bacterium | reverse complement strand
GATATTATCTATCGAAAGATCACCTTTCCCTTTTACAGTAGCGATGAATGGTTTGTTGTATGCAAGAATTGTATCAACTAATTTCCAAACGACAGTCGATGGGGTAAATAAGTTTAATCATTATCGAATTAAGTTTGTCGGATGTCAAGAAGTGATGGTTCCTTTATCCAGTGACAAAGATTCGAATGATGTATATATGACAAAATGGTTGAAATCTAGTACAACTCCAATACTCCTCATGCAGGATGAAAATGGTTCTTATACAATCGAACAACCTTTGGAATTCAATGATGATGTGACCGGTGTTATTTATTATTACCCAGTGAATGATAATATCCAACCTGTCAATATTACGGAATCCGATACAGGTGTGTACATTAGTGATACTATAAACGATGATGATTTTATTGGATATCCTTTATATTGGTTTACTTGTGATCAATCGAAAGAATGTCCCGATATAAATATATCGAATAATATATCAATAAACGGCAAACAGTTAGCATTTATCGGTAACGAAGGTGCTGATGGTAAGTATATATCGAAGATATATTTTGGTGTTGATGGGGATTTCAATGCAACACCAGACGACACATCTACAGACAATTTCGATCTCGTGTGTCGAACAAGTATCAACTTCAATGATACATCGATAAATGAAGTTCCGCTTGATCATGATCTATCTGTATTCCTCGTTAATAGAAATACTGATGAACACTATTATCTGGACATATTATGTGGTGAATCAGATTTGATAATAACTGTTGAAGGTGATGGTTGGACTATCGTCGATGATCATACATGTTCAATACCATTGAATACTTTTGATTCAAACTGTATGTCTTCAAATAGTAAGAACAAACTAATCCCGGCACTGAAAGTTCAACTGAAGGATGTAACAAGTATAAATGACACTGATTTAGGTTATGCTGGAATACGTATATCTGCTTCAGGTGACACATCAGACATATATAGAGCTTATCCATATGAATTAAACAAATGGAGTGGTTTACCAGAATGGCTAAATAACAATGACGGATCTTCGCAACACATTGCAATGTATGCAATACACAATACACCAACATATATCCCGGGTGTTCCAGACACTAGACAGGTTGCTGCTATACTACTCGATCCAGGTAAAAAGAAAACAGATGATCATGAAGGATTCAACAATGATGAAATTGGTCGAGCCTATCTATTATCTAACGATAATATCAATTATGAGAATAACTCTGTTATTGAGCATCCTAAGCCTGAAAGAACAATTGCAAGAATATGTGATATACCAACATCTGTAATGCAATTGTCTGATATTCGTGGTATTGCTCCTTCATTAGTAGTCGACAAAAAGTATGTGAGAACTGAGGCTTCATATAAGAATGAAGACAAAGAAAGATTATATAATACATTAGCTAATAGATGGGTGGTACCAACAGATCTCGATGAGAATGGTGAACCGTTAACAAATAAGGGTGATCAGAAGAATAATTTCATATTCATGAAAGAGTCATATTTGTATGCTGTAGACTTGGCTAATCACAATGATTACAGATATTACGAAAATCTTAACCCTCAAGTTGACGTAACCAAGTTAAAGCTTGCAAATATCGATGATTGTGGTTCTGGTTATTCAGTTGGGAATTCCGGTAAAGTAATTATCGGTGGTTCAGCAATCAATTACAGTGTCACTGAAGTTGACAACGATGGTGGTGTCACTGGGGTTATTATATACCCTGATGAGAATCTGACAACAATCAATTTATCAAATTTTGATATGATGGATGATTCAACTGGTACTACGGAATCATATGGTTCTGCTCCCGACGATCCTAATGTGAGTGGTAAAGGACTGAGATTAAGATTCTATATTGAAGGATATAATAACATTATAACTCGAAAAGGCAAAGTACTTGACGGTTTATATGCACTTGTGAGAGTTGATGATGGTTTGTGGATGTATGACTATTCAGAAAGTGGTTGGATTAAATCTGTTCAGATATCACAGTTTGAACCATCATCGAACCTCTTATCCATCGGAGGATTGTCTACACGTGAAGCTTATCTGAACTCAATAATCCCTTCGATAAGATCGACCCCTGTTTGTGAATCAAATCGTGGAGCAGTATCAACATTAACAACATTATCAACTTCTTCATTCGTAAATATCATTGATAATGAAAAGACTCCCATATCGACACATACAGAAGATCATGTCACACCTGTCGACATATGTAGATTCCATTGTGATGGATTAAATCAATTACATGCAACAACTAAGACCATTGAGAGTATCATCTCCATACTGAGAGCGAATCATAAGATAAGATTTGATTCATATCTAATATGGAAATGGGTCGATGAGAATGATCCAAGTAATACTGATTTCATATATGGTACTATCACCAGAGGATTCAACAATCTTCAATCAACTGACTCAACAACATTACTACCTGTAAACGATCTAATTGATAAAGCTTATGTCCACACCAACTCAAGTACGACGATGGTATGGGATACTAAAAATGTTGGAGCAATGATGTGGATGTACAATCCTAAGTATAATAAACGTGAGAGATACCACATCGATGACTCTACACATGATTTATATATAACTAAGAACGAATTACTATGGACAGAAATACCAATATTCAATAAAGATAATGTGACAACTAAATTGGTGGCAAACGATGGAACATTTAATTTCAATATCATGACAAACAATCCCATGTGCGTTGAACATGAACGTGTGGATGATGAACCAATATATCTACAACCTGACATGGAAATGTATATATCAAAGGGAGAAAGGTTTGACAACTTACCGGAAGAAAAAAGAGGACCTATTGGAAACTGGCAACTTGTATTCCCTAGAATTCAATCATTTAAATTAACAAACATTGACGATGGTCGAGAATTTACACCTATTCAATTACAGTTGATACGTGGAGCTAACATGGGTGATAACTCTAATATCGTGGATGAAAATGGAAATAATGTAAATTCCAAAACGCTAGTAATAGAAGAAAAAACTACATCAGCTGAACTCAGAGCATATAATTCAGAAACAGGTAACTGGGATATTTTATAAAAAATACTGTAATATGGAGCCCACATGGGCTCCATATTATTTGTGTTTATTTCCTGGATATAACTCTTTTATTGCTGAATAAATTTTACCGAAAATTGAATCCGGATCGATTTTATCAGCAAACAAGTAGCATGATATATCATAATCAGATATTCTGACATAGAATGATTCTTCGATACTCTCACCATTATCCTGTTTTAATTCGTGATGAAGTCTGATATTACGAGTATTAATACCCCAAGAAATATCAATTAATTCATCGATTTCGTCATTCTTTATACTTACAAATATTTTGTGTATTTCTTCAATTTCGTTGTGGTTGGTTGTAATTTCCGAACCCTTTAGACAATCAAGATTCTCTATTGCTTTAAATATTGCGATAAGAACATTCGTGTGTTTTATTATATTATGAACTCTATTACCGATTATCTTACAATAGTCTGGTAATATCTCTTTACATTCGGGGTTTAAACCAATATCGATTATTGGTTGTAATGGATCAAATGATAACGTAAATGTATCCATAATTATCTCTCCTTCAAAAAGATATCATTACATCCCGGGCTCATATGAGCCCGGTTTGTTAATGTATTGATATTATTCATCTACTTCATCTGTGTCGTTTACAGGTTCATCTTCACCAACGATTTCAGCTTCAACTTCTTCAATATCATTTTCATCATCATTAGAAATCATAGCAGCCTTCAATGATTCAATAACAGTGATAATTGTAGCATAGAGTTCGAAGATTTCTCTCTTAAGCTCTCTGTCTGATGTCTTGTACTCTTCGTTGATCTCGAAGTTAGAACCTACCTTGAGCTCAGCGAGCTTGACATTACGTCCATCGTTTGATGATACAAGTACTGTTGCGAAGTCGTATCCGTTAGGTACAGCCATAAGGATATTAGCTGATTCAAGCTGTACGAGGAAAATCTCGTTAGCTTCATCGAGCTGAACTCCTCTTTCCTGATACTGCGAACCTACAACGTTAACGATAGTATCAAGGATTGTGTAGAGCTTCTGTGCTCCCTCGATCTTCTTCTTCATAATTGCTTCGATCTGTGAAATCATAATTGAATTCCTCCTAAAATAATTTTATTTTAAGCAACATCATTGCTTTGTAAATATATGTTAGTAACCCTGATGATCTATATCCAATGAGTCATCGTTTATGATCCAATCATTAACATCAATGATTTTAAAGTCGATATCATCTATTCTGATGATTACTTTACTGATACCAGAATTGATTATTGCACGCTTACACATTGCACAACAATCGGCATTTTTGGTGTATGTCCCATCGTTTTCCACACCAACAAGATACATTGTCGAATCGATCATTTCTTCTTTTGAAGCATTGATGATTGCATTCATTTCCGAATGAATCGATCTACAGAGCTCGTATCTGGTACCAGAGGGGATATTATTTTCTTCACGGTAACATGTTCCACGGTCACAACAGTTGACACGACCTCTGGGTGCACCAACATATCCAGTTGATACAATTCGATCATCCTTAACTATGATAGAACCAAACTTTCTGCGGATACATG
>JAFVPU010000168.1 GCA_017505165.1 Clostridia bacterium | reverse complement strand
TATTTTTTTCATTTCTTCGGCGGAAACATCAAGATATTTTTTTCCTTTTTTGTAAACAACCATTGAACCATCATTTACAATATATTTTTTCTGCTCTGATGATGTAGAATTTTGTTGAGATTGTTGCGACCCATTTGATGAACTTGCAACTTCAATTGAATTTTCTTGCTCTTTGTTTTTGAATTGAATTTTTGGCATTATCCCAATAGAAGTATCACTATAATAATCTTTATAAAAATTTTCAATATTACTTTGATTTGATAAAATAAATCTTCTATCAAAATTTATTATTTGACCAAGGTTTAATGATTTTTCCTGACTCATATCGGACACCGCCTGAGTGAACTCAACAACATCTCCGCTAAATGTTATAAGCACCGAATTTGTTCCAACCCTTTTTGTCCTAGTCATGTAGTCAAGCGTTTTCATTACACCTTTTTCACTCAACGTCTCACCCATAGCAACTATTTCACATTGTGCAAAACCCATCTCTTTTCCTATCTCCAAAGACATGTTTTCTACAGCAACACTTAGCGTTTCTCCCTCAGAAGAATAGACTTGAAAATTTGTTTGTTTGTCTTGAGTTGGAGTAATAACTGTTACCGCCATTTTTATTTGATCATCAACGCTATCGATCGACATCATTGTAACAATAGCCTCAGTCTTGCTCATTGCAGGTTTGTTCATTTCAGGAATAGTGAAAATCAATAATAAAATAGATATCCAAAGAATAATTTTTTTGGGACTAAAAAGTGTTTTTATTTGTTTTTTCATTTTTTCTCCTTTTTTGCTTTTCGTTTATCGAAAAACCTATCCATAATATAATAGGTAATATATATTGAGTAACTATTGTTAATATAGATAGAAAATTTGAAAAATAGATTTTTTCCAATTTTACAATTCTTTCTCCAGTGAGACTCCATGCAAATAAAAACCCAACAACACTTAAGTCAGACCATATGGACATTTTCGCATTAAAGATAAATTGAATGCATTTTGACATACAAAAACAGAACAAAGCAAGTTGTACGACTTGAGCAACAATCCACAATGAAACAACAAGCCATGACAATTCGTCAACCGAAGATCTTTCTGCTGAATATTGTCCGACGTCGCTTATACAATAACCATGAGTAGGACTCACTCGACCGAATAACCCATAAAACACAATGTGTAATAGCATTATTACAAAGAGTGCTAGAAATAAATATTTAAAAATTGTACTTTTCTTTTCTGTTTCAAAATCCACATAACCAAACAAAGCAAACAAAAACACAGACGACCCAAACCAACTTATATAACTATATGAACATTTTAATAACGGCGCAAAACCATCTTTAAAAAACGGCAAAAATTCCATCCATTCCACTCCGGAAAGCCCCTTAAAACCGATATAAATACAACCAATCGCAATCGGCCAAACAATAAGTTCACTCACTCGACCAATATTTCTAATACCCTTATAAATCATAAACCCGATAAGACCCATAAGCGGTAAAATATAAATATACCAATCAAGTTTCGCATACAAATTTTCAACAACAAACAAATCTAATCCCTTCACTATATGCCCTGCAAGTAGAGCATATTTTACAAGCAAAATAATCAATAAGATCCTAGCAAAAACAGGCCCCATAATATCGGTGAGAAATTCAAGGAAATTTTTTGATTGATTTTTCTTCATTAACGACAATATCCACAAAGTGTACAATCCATCAATCAAAACCAAAGACAAGGTTACAACCCAACTCATATTTTCAGCATGAGTATACATAACACCTGGCAGAGCAAAAAATTTCAATGCAACAAAACTCAAAAAAACCATGACAGACAACTGCCTATAATTAACCTTCATTTTCTTTCCTCCTGTCATTGTTTTGCCTGTTGTTCGCTATCGATTTTGGCCTTTTGGTCATTTCTTGAATATTTTTTCTGACAAATAAATCTTTTTGATCACTGCCTATATATGGAGCACTTGGTGCTAAATACGCACTTTTGTAACTATCAAAACTCGCCAAATACGATATAACAAAAACACAAAATATCAACAATCCGTATATACCCAAGCTTGCACCAATAACAATTGCCACCAACCTCAAAATACTAAATTGTGCAGCTTGACTTGGAACAATGTAAAAAGTAATTCCAGACAGAGCAACAATCATAACTGCCGGCGGACTTACAAGTCCAGCACTTACCGCTGTTTCACCAAGAACAAGCGCTCCAACAATTGACATGGCCATTCCAAAATACTGAGGCATTCTCAAATTCGCCTCATACAAAATTTCAAACAATAAGACAATAAATAATATTTCAGCAAAAGGCGAAAATGGTATTCCTTGCGTTGTATTCATAATTGTAATCAAAAATTCTGTTGGCAAAATTTTGTAGTGAAATTTTTCAAGTGCCACATAGAGTCCAGGCAAAATTACCGCCAATATAACACCAATGAATCTCAAAACCCTCACAAAAGCGACACGAACCGGCTGACTATAATAGTCATCACTGTTTTGCAAATCTTCTATCAAAACAAAAGGCACAGTCAAAACAATTGGACTACCATCTACAATAATACCAATTCTACCTTCAAGCATTTTTCCAACCAATATATCCGGCTTTTCAACATCTCCAACTTGTTTGAAAAGTGAATGTTTGTTTCTCTGAAGATATGAAACAAGATAATGACTGTCCAACACTCCATCAATTTTTATTTTTTCAAGTTTGTTTATGATCTTTTTCACAATGTCTTTGTCCGCCACCGAATCAAAATAAACAACTCCTACCTGTGTTTTTGTAAGTTCTCCTATCTCCAAAGTCTTTACAACCAAATCTTCACTTTTTACCCTTCTTCTAATGAGTGCAAGATTGTACTTTATACTTTCGTTAAAACCTTCTCTTGGTCCTTTTATCACAACACTTCTTGGAGGTTCCATAACAGGACGAACGGTTATTTTTTCCATATCGCAACCAAGGATTGTTTCTTCTCCATCTATCAAAATCAAAGTTGTCCCACTGAGCAAACTTGCAACAGCATCTTCAATCGTATCAAATTTTGTTACCTCATTATTTGATAAAATATTATCGTTCAACAAATCAACAATTTTTTTATCTTTTTCTCCCTAAAAATTAAGAAGCGGAAAAATAAGTGTATTGTTTAATAATAAATTATCTGTGATATCTGCTATATAACAAATCTTAAGTTTAGCGCCAAAAAAGCACACATCTCGAGACTTCAAATCACTACTGAAGTGCAATTTTTCTTCTATAATTGAATAAATTTCATCAACACTTTTCATTAAAGTATTTTCTGCTTATTGTTATTTTTTATTCCATATCAAAACTTGAATTTTAATATAAAATCAAATTTATATCATATTTCTTCGTAATTCAAAATAAAATCAATCAAGAGGTTAATTATGAAATATTGCAATCAACTATTATCATTGTCTGTTCTTTCTCTATACGAAGGTGAACTTATAGGAAAAGTGGACAAACTATATTTTGACAAAAAATTGAAACGATTAACAAAAATTGAAATCATTGGAGAAAATGATGCTAGATTTTTGCTTGACACAAAAAACATTTATCATATCGGGAAAAACGCGATAACTGTAAAAAACAATCAATGTCTTTCTTTCAAAGTTGAAGAAGTTGGACTTAATCTTGCTCCAATCAACTCAAAAGTTTATTCCATCAATGGCGAATACCTTGGACTTGTGAAAGAAATTGATTTGGACGATAAATTCTTTACACAAAAATTTTCTCTTGACAACAATTCTGTTTTAGATATTTCAGATTTGGCATCATGTGGAAAAAACACAATAATATTTTTTGATAAAACAAACAAAATAAATCTTCAAAAATTCACCCCCACAAAATCTCCAAAGCAATTCAAAAACATTTCAATTGAATCTGTTGATATTATGCCTGTTGAATCAACAAATGAAAACGTCGAACCTGTCGACAATTCACCACAAAAACCTATAATCAACAACTCTGATTTCTTGCTTGGCAGAATATGTTACAAAGACATTTTCAATTTCAACAATGAACTTTTGATCAAAGCCCACTCTACAATCAACAAGAAAAATCTCAAAGAAATAACCCGCTTCGGCAAACTCCGCGAACTCATAATGTTCAGTAGGTAAATTTATTTTTTAAGTGATAAAAATCATTTTTTCGCTTTTTATTACAAACAATCCACTACAAAAAAAGCAACGATCACGTTGCTTTTATGTATTTAATTTTAAATTTTACAAATTGTTTTAATTGTTAATAATATCTAAAATTACACTATATCCCCATCTTTGCTAGTAGCTTGTGCAACAAACTTATTTAAATTAGTCGATAAAGTATAACTAATATGTCCCGCATTGCCACCTATATATGTATATTCCGTATCCGCTACGATTTCAACAAAGGATGTTTTTGAATGATATATATAATTGTTTCCGTTGTTGATACACAAATTTGATAAACCATAATATGAAGCTACTCCATTATTTGCACTTGTTCCAGTTACATGTGTACCAGGGCTAAATGTTTTATAATTATTTGAAACTTTTCCTCCTTGTAATCCAATATAGGTTCTTTCCACACTAATATTTTCTACAGAATACCCACACACACCACCAAAATAAGTGTCATACGATATGATATCCAAATAACTTCTAACATAACAACTCGAAACAGATGTTCCTTTGCCTTCTGACTTACCAATCATCACTCCAACATTTAATTTATTGGAAAATTTCACATTAATATCTACCTCTACTCTACAATCTCTTATAGAAATATCCATGGAGGTAAACCCTATCAGTCCGCCAACGTTCCATACTCCTCCCTTATTTTCTTTTTCAGATAGTATTAGAGAACCATTTGTTATCAATACACTGTTTATATTATTTGATCCTCTTGCATATCCAACAAGTATTCCACCCCACAATCCATCTTCGCTCCTACCCATACTATGAGTCCAGTTGGCATTATCTATATGAAGATTTTTTATTGTCGCTCCATCTATACATTCAAATAATCCAAAATAATTACACCAAGTGTTTTGAGCCAAAAAGTGGTCTTCATAATAATCATTTTGACATAAAGGAAGATTAGATATGGTTTTACCATTTCCATCAAATGTTCCTTTAAATGGATTATCTCTTGTTCCTATCGGATCAAAAGAACTCAGTGTAGAGCAATCTATATCATTCTTCAATTGAACTGTTTTCCCAGAATAGCTTGTCCCTTCTCTCACTCTTGTTGCAAAATTTTTTAAATCCGTAACTGATGAAATCACCAAATCTGCACTACTTTCACTATTTCTATCATTATATTGATTATAAGAAACTCCAAAGACAGCAATTGAAAAAGTAAGTATTGCTGTAATTAAGGCAACAACTAAAAGAATTATTTTGTTTTTATTTATTCTTCTTCCCATCTTCCCCTGTTATCTTTTGTTTCTTGATGTCTTTTATTCTTTTTTTTATTCTAACTTATCTCAATTGAAAAAGTCAAATAATTATAAGTAATTATATAAACGAAAATTTTTTAGTTTTTAAAAATAAAAGAAAACCACTTTAGTGGTTATCCTTTTATCTAATTTTGTATTATCAAATTGATAAAAACTCTACATTATTTTTGATTTGTTCGAGCGCTTTTATGTGTAACTTTTCATCTTCTATTATTCTAGAGAATAAATCTTTCAAGCTTTGATTTTTCACCTTATTTATAGCATTTTGATACGCTTCTATTGCTTTGTATTCTCCGGCTATATTGTATTCCAACATATCATTAAGTTTGGTAGTATAATTCATCAAAGTTACATTAAACATGTTTCCATGAGCATCATCATATTTTGCATCTCCACCAAATTCGGTTTGAGCATGTTGCAAAAGATCTAAATGTATCATTTCGACCATAGAAATTTCTTCAAAAATCCTTGCAATTTCCTTATTTGTTTTATTTGAAATTACAGCATTGTAAAAATACTGTAAAATTGCTTTGAGCTCTCCAACTCTAGAAGTCGAAAGATTTTTAATTATCCCAGCCGTAACCATATCTCGAGTCGCACCTATGATCTCTGGATATTCATCATCAACCCTCACGATTATATCTTCAAAATTCATTTTTCCTCCTGATATAGTTATGAAAATTTTATCGAATATGTGAAAATTTGAATAAATATTTGTTAAAATATTTTTTATGTGCTAAAATAAACGTAAATAAATTGAAAGCATATAACATAAGGATAAATTATATGAAGAAAAAACAGAAAAATCAAAACATAAAATCAGTTTCAAGATATAACCCAAAACCAGATGTTGGGCTTACTCTTTCACAGGTTAAGAAAAGAACTGATGACGGACTTTTGAACGTATCGAAGTTAAAAACGTCAAAAACTCTGAAAAGTATTTTTTTCAAAAACATATTCACATTCTTTAACATGACATGCCTTGCTGTTGCACTTGCATTGATTTATGTTGGAGCATTCTCTGATTTGCTTTTCCTAGTAATCGTGATTTTGAACACTTGTATTGGTATAATTCAAGAAATAAAAGCAAAGAAAACTGTTGACAAATTATCTCTAACAAATTCAAACTTTACAAAAGTTATTCGAGATGGCGAAGAAGAAGAAATATATAAAACCGAACTAGTACTTGATGATGTATTATGCCTAAATATCGGAATGCAAATCGCATGTGATAGCATAGTCTTGGAAGGAAATGTAGAAGTGAACGAAAGTTTGCTCACAGGCGAAAGTCAACCCGTGAAAAAGAAAAAGGGAGACATGTTGCTTGGAGGAAGTTTTATATCCAGCGGAACATGCAAGGCAAAAGTAAACAAAATTGGTGATGATAACTACATTGCTGAACTAAGCAAAAAAGCAAAATCTTTCAAACAAACAAAAAGTGAGCTTCTCACCTCTTTGAGAACTCTTATAAAAGGCATAACTGTATTTATGGTTCCTGTTGCAATAATTATGGCATACAACAACTATAAATATTATCATGCAACACCTGACCCTGATTATTCGTTATTATATATGGTTATAACCAAAACAAGCGGATGTATAGTCGCCATGATTCCTGCAGGTATGTTCCTTCTTACCTCGGTAGCATTGGCTGTCAGCGTCGTCCGCCTCGCAAAGAAACGAACATTGGTTCAAGATCTTTATTGTATTGAAATGTTGGCAAGGACAGACGTCTTGTGCTTAGACAAAACAGGAACCCTGACAAACGGAAGCATGAGTGTGAAAGAACTCGTAATGTTGGACAAATCAAAAACAGAAAAAGACACAAGCAAAATTATATCTTCAATCGTAAACACATTCCATGATGCAAACAATACAGCAATGGCACTGAAATCTTATTTTGGAAAAGGTGTTTATTCTGCAGAAAAATCTATTCCTTTCTCGTCTGAAAGAAAATTTATGGGCTGCAAATTCAGAAATATAGGTGCATTTAAAATTGGAGCTTATGAGTTTGTGATGGATAATCCAAGTGAAGAAATAAAGTTGTTGGCAGAAAAATATGCAAGCGAAGGTCTTCGTGTATTACTCCTTGGTGAAAGTGATGCAAGTTTCTCAAACAAAGGTGTAAAACCAATAGCATTAATTCTCCTTCAAGACAATGTAAGAAAAGATGCCCCAAGAACAATTGAATGGTTCAAAAAAAATGGTGTTGATATAAAGATTATTTCTGGAGATAATCCTGTTACTGTAAGCGAAGTTGCAAGACGTGTAGGTGTTGAAAATGCCGATAAATATATCAGTTTGTACGGTCTAAATGAAAAAGAAGTTATTGAAGCAGCTGATAAATATGCAATCTTCGGCAGAGTTAGTCCAGAACAAAAAGCAATCTTGGTAAAAGCTATCAAATCAAAAGGCAAAACCGTTGCAATGACAGGTGATGGAGTGAA
Organism: Clostridia bacterium; assembly: GCA_017505165.1. Lineage (GTDB taxonomy): Bacteria > Bacillota > Clostridia > Christensenellales > UBA1242 > Onthoplasma. The sequence goes on along the minus strand of JAFVPU010000168.1, from coordinate 12,002 downwards.
TGATATTCTAGCACTCAAAGAAGCCGATTGTTCAATTGCTATCGCAGCTGGTAGTGATGCTGCAAGAAGCGTAAGTCAATTGGTTTTGTTGGACAGCAATTTCAGTTCTATGCCAAGTGTTGTTGCAGAGGGAAGACGTGTTGTAAATAATATTCAAAAATCTTCTTCTCTTTTCTTGATGAAAACAATGTTCGCAATATGTATTTCGATATTTGTATTATGCATGGGTGAAACTTATCCTTTCTCTCCAATACAATTTATTCTTCTTGAAATGTTCGTAATTGGAATCCCTTCGTTCTGTTTGGCGTTGCAACCAAACACCAACAAAATAAAAGGACACTTCCTATCGAACCTTGCAAAAAACACTTTACCTGCAGGTACATGTTTGGTGGTAAGCACAATAGCAATGTACTTATACAAAATGTTTGCCGATATCACAACTCCTGTGTTGGTAACAATGTGTTCAATTGCCGTGATTGTTGTTGGATTTATTGCATTGTTCAGAATGTGTAAACCATTCAATGGCTTCAAAGGTTTTGTATTTATCTTCTGTGCCTTGATTTGTGCAAGCGCAATATTATTCTTCCCAGGAATGTTCAAATACGTATCTTTGTCATATACCGATACATTATTCTTGATTGTTGTTTGCCAATTCGCTTTCCCATTATATGTTGTTCTCAACAAAATATTTGAAGCGACCTCTTCTCAAGAAAAGAAAAACTCAATCAATCCAGAACAATAATATTTGAAATTTTATTTTCAAAAATACTAAATTCAAAGATGTCCATTTGGGCATCTTTTTTTATTACCACACTGTGATTTCTATCAATAGGAAAAAACGTATCCATATCTTGAAAAAATAGTTTTATATTCTCAACCTGTGAATTTATATTATCATTCAACAAATTTTTTAGATATTTATAGTTACCTGCCTTGACACAATCTAGAAACACGTGCATACAAAAATCTTCTTTCAAATTCATATCATTATTGTCAAGATAAATTAAAAAAGTTTCAAATTTTCCTTTTTCAATCTTTACAACTCTGCCATGATTGATTGAATCGTTTAGTTTTTTTAGTAATGTTAACTCTCTTTCTTTCATGTCTATTTCGTCATAATATCCAGCATAAAGAAGCTTTGATTCGTCAAGTATTATGATAAAATTCTTTTTTCCTTCAAAAAATACCGCAACAATTTTATCAAAACGCTCGGTGTGAGAAAAGTGGATTTGATTTTCATATTTTATAGATTCTTCATTTCCTTTGTATCTCACAACAATCTTTTGATCAACTTCAAGACTCAAACAATCTTCATATATAAAATGTGAAAAATAATACTTCTCCACAAAACAATTCAAAAAGCAAAACATATCGTTTCTGTATTTGCAAATATTTATATTCTTATCAAACTTATTAAGAAAAATTATTTCATAAAAATTAATCGAAATCATTTTACCTGATTCTTTATTTATTATAGTCGAATATTTGTTCTTTATTTCATTTAATTCGTATTTTACATTTGCTTTAATATCAATGTAATCTTCTTCAATGATCACACAATCATGTTCGGAAATAAAATAAATCATATAATTATTTATGAAATATATCGATAAAATTTTCAATATAATTTGACTTTTCCACAATTAATTCACAAATACACAAATTTATGCATAGTTAAAATTATAAAATTGGGAACAATATTTTTATGACAAAAAATATAGAAAGTAAAAATAATGAATGTACAATCCACGTTATTCCTCAAACAATTTCCGACAGCGATATCAACGCTTTGTTTTTAGGTCTAGTTGATGTCGTGAAGAAAAAAATCGAACTAGATTACAAATCTCAATTTTTAAATCTCAGTTCAGACTATGTGAGAATTGAAAAGTTATTAAAAGAAAAAACAGCCGAATGCAATCGATTGAAAAATGAAATCGTATTTTTGAAATCAAAATTAGAGCCATAAAATACTTAAAAGCATCAAAACAACACCTTATATAGTGGTATTTTGAAAAATTTTACATATTTTTTTGTAATTTGTTTGCATATTTAAAAAAAAATTGTTATATTCTTTTTAAAGATAGGTGTTTATGGAAGAAATGGTGTTTTTTGATCAGGCGAAAGATAGCGTAACGAAGTTCTTTGAAACAGAATTTGAGAACTTCCCTCCGCTCATGATGTCTCATTTTTTGAATAAGTTTAATGACATTTTGAATTATTCTGAAGAAGGCGTCAAAATCAAGCCGAAAATTATTTTTACAGATAATATAGAGGCCATTATGCGTTCTATTCCAAAATCTCATGCTATTTCTCTATTCGAAGACAAAGAAGCAACAATGTTCAACTTGCGTCTGAAATCTATTTTGGCAATAGCAAAAAGAGATTGGTGTTTATATATCGATATCAAAGAAGATAAAATTACATACGGAATGATAATGTCATTTTCAAGCATAAAAGACAAAAACTTCTTACAATTATTAGAATCCAATACAACACTCAAAGATAGACCTGTGAAAATTCATGCAATCGTTGCTCGTCCATTGAACTTCTTCAGCATGTACTTCCACTCGATTTCAGGAAACGATTTGACAGTCAACTTATCTTTGGACAAATCAAAAAACAATACTTTTAACACAGAGATTCGAGAATTCGTTGATGCAACATTCTCAAAATTAAGAACAACTCAACGAAAACTGCAAGATGTAAAAAATATGTATATCAACATATTCACAAATGTCATGAACGACATCAATGGTGCGATCTGTGTTATTGTTGACAAAGACTATCAAGACAATGGCCTGTTCGAAGATGGCATATGGTTGAAAGAACCAATAAGTTTCAGCAAGTTATTTTCTCAGTCAAAGAGTTATAGTGAAGAAAAACTGCAAGCATTTGCACAGTTGTTCATCAACATGCTCAACTTTGACGGAATCACAATTGTTGACAACCAAGGACGTATTCGAGCATATAACGTGTTTGTTGAACCAAGCGGAAAGAAAGTCGGTTACGTTGTCGGCGGAGCAAGAAAGCGTGCCGCATACTATATTCTTAGTTCGAAGAAAAAAGGAATAGTAGGTGTATACTTCCAGTCTCATGAAGGTGAAGTTTTCTTCCAAGGTCTTCGTCCTCAAATTGAACCAAGAAAGAAAAAATCTTCAAACAAAGATTCAGACAAATAAACTAAGAAAAATAAAAAAGAAGCAAATTTATTGCTTCTTTTTTGTTATCTAATACGCATCTTTCTTCTAAGCAAGATAAATACAACAACACCAGTAATCACAATTGCACTTACAACTACAATAATAATAATTGAAGATGCATTGAGAGGAGTTTTTAATTTGACAGTTTGACTGAACAAAACATTTTCTCCACTTACAAGTCTGATTGTATAATCTCCTGATCCGTCTCTCTTTTGAGTTATTGTTTCAGTTTTGATTTCAATAGGAGAGTTTTTGTCAATAGTGATATATTTTCCGTTGATATAAATTCTTGCTTTACCTATCTGTTCATATATCAGTCCTGGATTATATGTTATGGTGAAACTCTTCTTTGAAGACTCTCCAGGTTTCAATGAACATTTTATTGCAGGGACTTCGTTTGACAATGAGAATTCGAAAGTCTGCTCAATATCAGAATAAATTCCATCTGACACTTTGTATGTCAAAGCAAATCTTTGTTTTCCATAGAAGACTCCAGCATCCATTTTCTCTTTCAACGCTTCATATGTTACTAAGTTTCCTTTGCTAGAATTTGCTAGAACTTCTTTGAAAATATCTGTAACGTCTTCGTTATAGTTCATAACTTGAATCAATTGATATTTATCCAAAAGTCCCAAATTGATAGATGTTGTAGTTTCTTCAGGATCAACAATAGTGAATATCAAAGTTTTTGTTAAATCTTTTGTTCTTCTATTTATTCCTTCGAAGTAAACATAAGTCGCTTTAATATTTATACGATACGTTCCAGGCTTTGTGAATGTATAGATTTGTTTGTTTTTAGAATAATCACTCGGACTGCCATTTCTTGTTGCAGACAAGCTTATCGAATCATACATATCATCTTTCACAACAGCAACTTGCACTGCTCCTGAGAAATATGCATTTTCTATAATTCTATTTCCATTCATAAGCAAAGCTATTTCATTATTTGCCATCGAGAACACATCAAATGAATCCGCATCTTTTTCAAACAATTGGCAATTACCAGCCAAATCATAAACTTTGAATGTATATAATCCTGCGCCTTTTATTTCATAATAAAGATCTTTGCTTGTTGCAAAATGATCCGCAACTTTTTCTTCATTGAAATATATTTCCAATCTCAAAAGATTCTTTTTGACAATATTATGAACGAGACCATTATCTTGAGTCATTGTGAGTTCAATACTCGACTTATTACTGCTAGGTAAAACTGGTTTGTTTTCATAAGCATTATTGTTCAGTTTCAAAGAATCCTTCAAAATCAAATTGTTTGTTTTTGGCACAACCAAAGTTGCCAAATATTGACTATAACTTGAATTGAACACTCTATAAATTTCGAGTACACTATCACCTATATCAATTTTGTATGACAACTGTCTTACGCCCTGTCCAGAATCTTCAACCACTCTCAATTCTTCGTTCGCAATATACAATGGAATCTCTGAAGGAATCTTGATATCTTCTGTAGGCTCCTTTTTGAGTTTGTCATTTATATCCGATAACCATTCATCAAGTTCAACAAGTGTTATAGTTGAATTTGGAGTATATTCCCTAGAATTTTCCTTTGATTGAACTGTATACAAATTCAATGAATCTTTCTTAACCATGAATGCATAGACAATGTTTCCAAGAAGTTTTTGTCCGTTTTTCGAATAAACTTGCACTTCGAAAGCATACAAACCTTTATGATTCTCTTTTGTTTCGATAATATAAATTCTGTCCTCATCTTCGGTCAAGTCAATAGGATCAATCCAGCCGATTTTATCATCATCAACTTTTTCGTGTAACAAATATTTCAAAGTGTAATTTTCACTCGGATTTCTAAGCCAAGACAAATTCATTGTTCCAGAAGTCATTGTGGTATTAACCCATTGCGATTTGTTATCTTGATTGTTGTATCTGTCAATTTCTTGATCTATTCCATTTTTTGTATTAGTCAAAGATACTACGCCAGTTCTTGAATCTAAATAAATAGTATAATTCGCACCAACTTCTTCGCCTTCATAAATTCCTTTCAGCAAAACGGTTATCTTGACAAGTTTTCCTTCTTCCATTCTTAAAAATTTTCCGTCGGCATCATATATTTTTTCAGGATAATAAGGACTAAATCTCAATTCTGCATATCCATTCATAGATTTCAATTCCAACAATGGTTTTTGATTTTCAGCGTCATAATAAGTTGCTGAATTTATTGAAATTTCGCTTGCTCCATCAATAGAATATTTTATTTCTCTGATAGTATATAATCCTTCTGCATATTTTACTTTTATTGGTTGGAAAGAATAATAATTGCCTGAAACCGAATCATCATAAATACCTATCACTGATTCCGTTCTTTCTCCATTAGTTGAGAAAGGATATGCTATCCAATTGTCGAACATTGTTTTTGCAAGCAAAATATAATTGCCTTCCTCTGTTAAATGCACTTTATTGCCTGGAACAGGTTCTCCAAGATAATTCTTATAATATCCATTATAATATGAATACTCTTGATAGTTTAGTTCTTCAATTTTCTTGAATTTTATCTCTTTGATATAATAGTTGACACCATCAATAGTTGTTTTGTTTGCTCCAGACAAATTCAAATCACAACCTTCGCTTGTTATCTCAACCATGTTTGCAACAGTGAAATCAATACTACTCTCAACATAGTCGATCGCAACACCCTCTGTATCTTCATTGTTTCTTGAATGAATTTTTACAATATAGTTACCATATCCTTGTTCGCTCAAGGTTGTCGCTAGCACTTTGTGTAAATCCTGTGTTTTAATATTAGTTTTTTCTGTAAGTCTGAGAATTCCGCCTTTGTAGATTTCCATCACATATATATCATCTCCAGCATTCACAAACCCTTCTTCAACCGGAGCTTGCATGATGGTTTTTTGTGTAGAATCATCTATTTGTGTCTTCCAAACACCATTTCCATCTTCAGCCATTTTGATGCTTATAGAACCTGGTGCCATAAATTCAATATCGAACATACTATAATTAATCGCATTCTCACTATAAGAAACAATGTATTGAGAAACGTTGCCAGCTTCGTCTATTTCAAGAATTTCATAATAATCAGCAACATCTGGTGTATCTGATAAGAAACCATAATTGGTTGGTATTCCATCAGCAATCGTATACAATACAGAATTTGCAGGAAGATTTATTTTTTTGCTAGGATCAAACTTACGATATCTCAACTCAACTACATCATCATTATCAATATTAAGTGTTGTGTTTTTGTTCACTGCAAAAGTATAAATATTTTTAAGTTGTTGATCTGAATAATAATCCCTACTTCTATTTACGAAATATGTTGTAGATTTTTGCTCTCTATAATCATAGTAAGATTGTTCAAACATTTTATCATTACCATAATATGTTTTTGCCAAGTAGTCATTTGAAATTAATTCATTTATATTTTTCTCAGGAGCTTTTCTGTCAATTTCTACAGTGTATAACGTTTCGTAATAATCCTGTATCTTTCCGTCAGCACCATATGCTGAATAACAATATCTATATTTGTTGTTATTGCCCAATTTGTATCTTACTACAAAACTATATGTGCCTTGTCCATCATATAAATCATTGACATTCGGCATAGCATCAACCGTCAAGGATACCATTTCTTTATCATTATAAGTAAATACATCTAAGTCTTCCTTATAATAAGTTTTTCCATTATAAGTTACACTATAAATTTGAGCATTTGTATTGTCATCATCATAAACAGGGAATTCCACTTTAATATATTGTTGACTTGAAACAACTTCCTTGTCCGCAATTACATTTGAATGATATTTGTCATTAGGTGTAACAAATACCGGTGTTTCTGGCTCTTGTTGTGGTCTAATTGTAAAGGCAACTACTTGCGTGTTTTCGTATTTGTCTGTTATTCCATCAATTCTATCATCAATAACAATTATATAATCACCAGGCAAGCACAACCAATCACTCTCAATTTCGTTATATATAAAGAACTGTCTTAAACCCTCTATATCCCATGCGGATTTGTCTCTTATATAATCTCTTATATTTATAGGATAATATATAATGTTATTTTTTATTTCAGCCCTTGAAATATCTGTATCAACAGACACCTTTAACAAAGGATAGGTTGCACCTTCGCCACCATTGAGCTGATTGTTTGTGTCTTTATAATACATTGAGAAATCAAGTTTTCCAGAATAGTAATCACTATAATTTCCCGTTGCGTCATTATATTTACCTATCGGAATATATGCCACTGCTGGCAATTTATTTGTATCAAGTGAAGATCTATATTCTATTGTTCTAGTTAAGTTTCCATCATCAATGTTGATACTATCGAAATTTGTTGTTGAAATGTTTTGGAATGAATTGAATAGTGTTTCATCTTCGAGCAATCCAAGATGAATATATTGTCCCACTTGTTTTCCATCAACCATACTGATCACGCCATTTCTATCAACAATGAAATGATAATTCATGGTTTCCAAATCGTTAGTTCCTGCAACAACAGCAACATTTTTGTACGTACGAGACACCACATAATATCCTGGTCTTGACATATTGTTTTGAATATTGAGTGTTACAAAACCTCTGTCTACATCTTTTCCATCAATACTTTCTTTTACAATTTGAGTATCCGCCAATCCGATACCATCTGTGAAGCTATAAATCTTAATAGTTTCTTTATTTGCTTTGTCAAAGAAATAATAATTTTTATCTTCAACAATTCCGGTGAAAGAAGACAAATTTAGTGGATAATAATCCAAGCTTACTTCTCCAACTTCATATTCTCCACCCATATCCATGATCCATGTGAACAATACGAAATTTTCGTTTGTTGCATGTGCGGAATTCAAACTCATAGTAGTGGTCAATCTCTTGTTTTCATATTCACTGCCTGTTGGATAAACACTCATTTGATCTTTGCTAAAGAATACATATCCTTTTGAATTGTCCGGATTGATTTCAACTTTGATATATGATTTTGAAGCGGTAATCTCATCATTCATATTGAGATAGTCTTGGTTTGCACCACGAACATAATATGTACGAATAATGCTTGTTCCGTCATCTTGAACAATCTTGCTACCATCTTCAACCGTTCTCAAACCATTTTCGTCTGTATTTAAAATATTCAAGTTCAAACCTTTTCCACTGTCCGGAATAGATGTGATATTATTCATCATCTGTTTGTTTGTGTCTATCTCATATATTTGAGTTTGTTCAACCTGAATATATCCATCATAAGCAAATAACTTGTTAAGGTTCTCGTTATCAATCTCTTCCAAAGTATCTTCAATCAAATCTACAATATATTGCTTTGATTCATTTATTTTTATAAGTTTATATTTTGGAGCTTCTATATTTAATTTGACATCATTATATTGCAACCATTCTGCTGTTTTATAGACAGTTTCGGATCTAGGAGAATTAGATTTATCCGTTTCAGTTACAGCAAAGAATGTCAAAGTATCATCAAGAATCAACATATATTTTGCCGTATTACCAGCTTGGTCAATAAGGTCAAAAATATATATACCTTGCGTATCCAAAACATCATCTTCTTTTACTGTATTGTTGATAGGTTTATTTATTCCATAACTTCCGTCCAATTCGTTGTTTGTTTGATAATTTGTGTTGATCTTTCCATTCGCAATTTTTCTGATTTCCTCAGCAGACGAAACAAATGAAATTGTTTGATATTTTGCTGTAATACTCGCACCACTCGGTTTATCGTTCCATGTGAGAGTTGCTCCATATTTATTTTTTATTGTATTTGAAATGAAGTCAGCGATAAATTCACTAGACAATTGATAATTTCCTTCATTCTTGGTTACACCCTTTCCAGCAATACCAGAGATAGGTTGTTTGTCAATTGTGAAAGAAGTGGTCCATTCATTACCTTTTTCATTTCTTATAACAATGAGATATTTTCCACTTTGATTATCTAATGTTTCTGTTCCTATTTTACACCATTTTACAGGTTCTCCATTTTCATTTACAGTATCACCGATTGTTTTAACTGTTGTAAATGCTGTATTTCTCAAATCTAATTCGTCATAGATTCCTGTGAAAGTGTTTCCATAAGGTTTGTAATAATAACCTATTGTGAGACCCATTTCAAATATATCAGGTTCTTTCCATGTGAGTTTAACTTGATTTCTTGTGAATTCAGGATATGACACAGCATTGTCGATCATTTCTCCAAAACTATCGCACTCGATTGTTTTCATCTCAACATCTTGCAATATATTATTGAAAGCAATCACTTGATAATGACTGAAATTCTTTCCATTTTTCACAGCCAAGAACACCAAATAATAACCTACATTATTGAACGAAGTGTCGCTGGTATATTTTGCAACATAATCATTATCCATTGTATAATAAGTTGCATTTTCATTATAATTTCCAAGCGTGCTTGCCTTTATATATGTTCCGTTCTTCTCAATAAAATAACTTCCGAATTCTGAATCATCTTTTTTCAAAACTTCATCGTATTGTGTAAGATCAAGTTCACCTGTTACATCCAACTTATAATAAGTTTTATTTTCATCAAACGTGTTGCTTGGAATTGAATTTGTTTTTTTGTATTCACCATTCACTTTTTCATAATATTGTCCTGTGAGAAAGTCAGCTTCAGTTATATTAAATTTTTCATAATTGAAGACAGAAGTTGAATTGATTTTTTCAGAACTATACACATAGAAGCTTCCTTGATTTTCTTCTATATTATTGCTATTAACTATACCTTTCTTCGCCTCGTTAAACGGCAAGAAATCTACATTTGTCTTTAGTTTAACCGGATTTTGATCGGTTGTTTCGTATGTAATTCTTTTTAATACCTCTCCCGCATTTGGTCCAACCTCCAAAATACCAGTATATAAATTTGTATAATCAGTTTCTCCTTCCAATTTTGATATAACATTCGTATCTTGACTTACAGTTACAGAACCTGTTCTCAAAGAAGATGTGTTGTCTGAGCTGTAAACAATTCCAAGAGAATCAACTCCGTTTGGGTTAGATATTCTTGGATATCCATCAACAACTTTGAAATATACTTGGTCAGCATTACTGAAAGTGAAATATCTCATTTCAGCGCCATCAAAGTATCCTTTCTTAGAATAATTTACTTCAAATCCTCTTATATCAAGTTTAATTGTAGGTATACTATCGTTTATATCATCAATCACTTTATAATCTTCATTTCCAGATGGAATATATCCAGAATATATGTATTGAAAGTCAAATTGATAACTGCCCAATTCACTGAACAATATCACCAATTTGTTTGAGTCATATCCTTTGTTTAAATTTATTGGCTCAAGTTCTGTTGGAATATTTCTATATGTTTTGATTATTTGAATTTGATTCGATTTTGGCAAATAATTATATTGATATTCATTTGTTACTCCATCCAGTGTATGTGTATATGTCATTTTATACAAAGTATAATCATATGTAAGCACTGGGAAATTTTTGCTTGTTGAGCCTTGATTATATACATTCACTCCAGACTCAACTGGCAATCTTACACCATCTGCCAATCTTAATTCTGGTTCAGCCTTGTAAGAATGTAAATTTTCCTCATATGAGCCGGTGTAAGTAGTGTTATTTATGATATAAAATTCGAATACAATATCTTCTTTTGCATCAACACCAGTAGATGGGAATATGTATCCTTTTGGAATAGTGATCTTATAATATCCTTCACTATCATCACTTTGAGTTATAACATAACCAAAATCTCTTTGGAATCCATTACTTCTTACACTTGGAATATCTGTCAACTCTTTTCCGTTATGTTCAATCTTTACGGATAGTTGTGTGCTTGGTTTTACGACATCTTTATTCTCATCATACTTTTCTTGTCCAAAAGTGATCAGTATTGCCTCTTGCATTTCAGCAGCTGTTTCTGAAATTTGTCTGTAATAACGCTCTTTATCATTATATGAATCTGCCCTGCAAGAAACATATTCTCCGTCTTCTATTCTGTGCAAATCTGATTTTTTTGTATCAAAGTTGCTTGCATCTATATCGCCAGCTTCTTCATACTCAACCTTTACATCTAACTTTGTATAATAAGTAACACCTTTCACCGGAGTGGTTTCTGTTTCTTTTTTTTCTATCATTGATAAAACATCATCAACTTTTGCTATTTTGTAATATGTAGTCCCCACTACAAAAGATTCCAATTCTCCAACACTCACAAAATTATAATAATGTGTTGTTGCTTTTCCTTCTGCGTCATTATTCAATTTCACGAACTGGCCATTCTGAACCAATGTTTTGTTTTGATTATTTTTTAGATCTGGAATATCTCTATAGAAATAATTGTATTGAACCTTGTCAGTATATCCATTCTTTTCTCCAAGATGTGTATATGCATGTTTGCTATTGTCATCCAAAGGATTTGAAGCACCATCTTTTCTTACTGCGACTTTTGAAACAGAAAGAACAATGTTTCCACTATCCAACAAACCTACACCATCTTTCCAGATTCCAACCGCTTGAGTCTTTTGCGGTTGAACTTTCTTATAATTTCCTAAAAACGAAAAACCGATTGCTGTACACAACAAAGCAATCATCAAACTTATTCTTGAAATCAATCCTACTTTCTTCTTCAAAATGTTCCCCTTTTTATTTTCTCTCATAAAATCAAAATTATTTTATTTTGATTGAATAATCGAAAATTTTAACATTTGTTAGAATTAGAGTAATTTACCCCTAAACTAATCTTGTTTTAATTATATCATAATTAAGAAAAAATTCCAAACAATAAAAAACAAATTTGTAAAAATATTTTTAATAAAAAACATA
>JAFVPU010000167.1 GCA_017505165.1 Clostridia bacterium | reverse complement strand
ATTCAGGGTGTTGTTTTAAGAAACTTAAAGAATGCAATCGCAAACAGTATGGGTCCTGCTGGATCTAATACATTGATCCTTAGAGGAAACTCTTCTCAGGATCTTGTTGCCATGTATTCAAAAGATGGTAATAAGATCATTAAAAATATCCTTTATCAGAATCCGATCGAAATGTCCATTAAGACAGAGATCGCCGAGATTACAAGACAGGTAGAAAGAGTAGTAGGCGATGGCACTACATCTGCTGTTATTCTTTCCTCTCTTATCTTTGATGCTCTTAATGAGAAATATAAGAACGGCGAAATGGCTAACCCGTATAAAGTAATCAGAGACTTCAAAGCTGCTGTAAAGAATATCTCTGACAAGATCAGAGAAAGAGGTAGAGAATGTACTCTTGAAGATATCTACAATCTTTCTCTTATCACAACAAATGGAAACGTTGAGTTGTCCGAAGAAATGAAGATGATCTATGAAACTCATGGTATGGATGTATATATCGACGTAAGTGCATCCACAGATGGAAATTCATACATCAAAGATTATGATGGTATCACTCTTGAAAGTGGATATTCCGATGCTGCTTATATCAATACGATTGAAGGCGTATCCAGAGTAATGGGTACAAAAGCATTCCCGGAAGTACGAACTTACTACTTTGCAGATCCAATTGATACTCCGGAGCAGGGAGCGTTATTCCAGAGTATTATCAAGCATAATGTATTCGAACGCCATGGAAATCCGGAAGGCTTCATCCCAACAGTTATCGTTGCTCCGCTTATCGGCAGAGATATGCAGGGATTCATGAGACAGCTTGTACAGTATCTCTATCAGTATACTCAGGACAAATATTCTCAGAAGCCACAGCTTCTTGTGATTACAAACATCGCTGGTCTTGACAGAAATCATATCGACAATATCATGACTCTTTGTGGATGCCCAGTTATCCAGAAGTATATAGATGATAAACAGCAGAAGGTTGATCAGGATAACGGCTTAGCTCCAAGACTTGACAATGTGTTCGAGTTCTATGGTTCTTGTTCTATGGTTGAAGCTGATGCTAACAAAACAAGATTCATCGATCCTGCTAAGATGTACAAGAAAGATCCGGATACAGGAGAGAAACTCTATGATGAAAAGGGTGCTCCTATTCCGTGCGATGAATACACAAGTATTCTCGAATTCTTAAATGCAGAATTAAGAAGAGCTCAGTCTACTGGAGAACACGCAGGCGTTATCGGAGGTCTTAAGAGACAGATTCACACATTCAATGCGAATATGGTTGAATACTTTGTTGGTGGTATTTCTATTTCAGACAGAGACTCTCTTAGAGACTTGGTAGAAGATGCTGTTCTTAACTGTAGATCAGCTTCGGCTTATGGTATTGGATATGCAGCCGGATTTGAAGGTTTAAGAGCAACGATTGATCTTCTTGAGAATGCTAAAGATGGTCTTAAAGATTATTACACAATTATCTACAAAGCATACTATGAGTACATGAAGATGCTCTATGATACAGTAGTTGGGGAGGAAGAAGCAGACAGATACGTGATCAAAACAGTTGAAAACGACATGCCGGTCAACCTTTCCACTATGGAATTTGATGGTAAGGTATTAACTTCCATCGAATCTGATCCGATCATCCTTGACGCAATCTCAAAGATCATTACAATCATGCTTACTGCTAACCAGGCATTAGTACAGGCTCCGAATATCAATATGTATTAAATGCTTCATCTTATAAATGGGAGAGGAACTTAGTTTCCTCTCCTTTATTAAAAATAATGAAATCTAAAAGGTTAAGAAAGAAACAGCTTAAAGCAAACTGGGGGATATTGAAAATACAAGATTTTATTTACGAATATGGAGATATCATTATTTGTAATGATATTAAAGTATTAAATAAAATTAATACGGTTACCAAACAAAGATATTTTATGAGAAATATCATGCCTCTAATTGAGAAAGTGAGGAAACAAAATGGGATTATTATTCTCAACGATTAAACAGAGTATCAGTGGTACATGTGACGGAAGATTTCATACTGGGGATAAAGTACAGCACTTTAAAAGAGAAATGGTAGAACAGGGAGATCCAAAAGATCTGTATCTTTATAGAGTTTTAGGATTCGCTACAGATGCTGATACTCTTGAAGATTTGGTAATTTATCAGGCTGAATATTTCCCATTTCAGGTATGGGTTAGAAAAGAAGCAGATTTTTGCGCCCCTGTGGACAAAGTAAAATATCCTAATAT
>JAFVPU010000166.1 GCA_017505165.1 Clostridia bacterium | reverse complement strand
TAGTTGTAATGGTGATCTATTACAATCTATAGTTTTTGATTCAAAAAAGTCAGAAAAGAATTCATCAAAATCAAAGGTCGTCACAAACAAATTGCCTTTCAATAATCCAGCAGAGAAAAAAATAAGCAATTTATTTGATCAATTGGTAGAAGAATCATCAAATGTGACTTTATCATTTGATCCATCTCTGTTTGAGCAATATATCGACATAAAAATACCATCTTTTTTAACAACGCTTGATTTGATAGAAATTGTTGCTTGTATAACGCGTTTGCATCCAAAGAATTTCTATGTGATTTCTCAAGGAAAGAATATGTCTTATATATCAATGGATGATAAATTCTTTGCGCAAAAAATATCTTTATGTCGACTTTTGCCGACCAAATATGATAATAAAAGTATTGTTATAAATATTGGAGCGTTTATACCATGCCATACTATAATGGAAGATAATACGATAGATATCGTTGCTTATCCTCAAAATCTAGATGATAAAGAATTTGATATATTCCCAGATAAACCATCTTTATTACCTTGGAATCAAGATCAACAAACTATGTCGCTCATTTCATGCATCAAAGCATTGAAATTAAAAGAAATAAAAGATATTCCTTCATTTAAAATACTAAAATATGGAAGGATTGTTGACATAAAAAAATCGATTATATATGAAAAAGATGTCAAAGTAAATAACGATATAATAAATGCTTGGAAAAGAATTTATAAGGATTTTTTCAATTCAAGAATAATTTGCGATGATAATGTCAATTATACAGTCTCATATACTGATAAATGGTTGATAAATTCTATAAATGCTTTGGAAATGAGTGATTTCATCATACGATCATATAAGGATGAAGATAAAAATAAAATTTATGTCGACCTAAAGAATGTCGACCGAAATACAATAAGACTTATACTTGATCCATTGAATGGCTTCTATATGGCCGAATCAACAAATGATTCATTGCAATTTAATTCATTTAAAGAATTGAATCAAGATATAAAGATTTATAAAGATATATTATCATTCTATATCAAGGATCAAAACAAATCAATAAATACTGATTTCACTATCAGAAAAACTTTTGAAAAGAATCATGCTGATATAAAAGAATTAAAACCTTTATTCAATCAATTATTCACTCAAGGTCAAGATGAAGTTGGCAAAACATCAGCAATTTATATTTTAAGAAACGATTTGACGAGATATCTTTTCTGTGATCTTTATAGAGATCTTCGCGAATCTGTTATATTAAATGGATTTCAATTTTATTTAGCGAATCGTAATTTCCAATCATATGAAAATGAAAGATTTGCAAAGCTCAAAATTAAGCAATTTGAGAATTTTGTCGAATTTGAATTTCGTGGAATATCGACAGAAAGATATGCAATATTGCTTATAAATTTCATAACAAGTATAATGCTTGGTCTTGATTATAAAGAGTCTAATAATGAAACTTCAATATCGACCAAAGGAAATATGATTGCTTTGATAAATAATGATCCGAAAATGTTTGGCAATGAAACAAAGAATAGAGAAAATCGATACTCTAGAGCTTGTCAAAGTTCTGATAAACAACCAACACTTTCTTCTA
>JAFVPU010000165.1 GCA_017505165.1 Clostridia bacterium | reverse complement strand
TAATTGAGGAATCATCTGAACAGATCTATCTAATAGCATTTGTTTTAAAACCCTCCTCTTACGATGTGTAGCTGATAAAAATAAAAAGTCTATGATTTTGGCAAAATCAAAGATCTTTAATATTTAATAGAAAGTTATCATTATTTCTGCTATCAAGAAACTTTTTATTAATATTTAAGGCAAAGGTAGGTGTTACAAAAATGCTTATAAATCCTACTATATTTTTAAGACAATTTATATCAAATATTCCAAATACAGTAGATGGTGGTAATGCTACAAGTGTAAATTCATATACATTTGATGGTGGTAAATCTACAGACAATGCATACTCTGAATTTATTTTAGATGGTGGCAAATCATCACCTACATCTATAAATTCAGAGGAATAAATTTAAGGAGGTTGTTTCACAATGTATGGAGAAGATTGCCTCTTACAGGCTCCATATGGTATTGATTTGGATGAGGTATCATACGAAGTAAGACTTGGAGAAGATACAGAGTATGGCGATTCTTTATTAATGCCACAGCAAGATATTTTAGAATACTTCGATATATTCGATTTAAATAATAATCTAGAGACATTAGATGAAGCATCATACCAGGAACGTTCCGAGAATGCTATATTCAGAGTAGAGCTCTTAGACCAAGAAAAGTTCATAAAGAATAATAACTTAAAAGAGATTACCAACCCTGCGTTTTTTGGAGCAAATGGAGCTCCAACTCCAGATGGTTTATTATCTAATGAGATTTTTGGAATCACTCAGTCTGATAGATCTGGTATCTTTGCATATATAGATCTTGGAGAATGGTTCATCGATCCTTCTTGCTATAAGACATTAACCAGATTAGATAAGAAATTTATCTCAATTGTACACGCAACTCAGACATATTCCATCAATTCTAAAGGCGAACTTGTAGAAGATCCGTATGGTGGTACAGGAATTAGATGGTTAAAAGAAAACTTTGATAAGATTAAATTCGAAAAAGCAGATAATAAATCTGCTTCTAGAGATATCAGAGTAAAATATGTGAAATTAAATCACAAAAATGGAAGATTATTCATCAATAAATATATTGTAATTCCTCCGTATTACAGAGACGTAAATACAACCGGTAAATATACAGGCGTTGGTCAGATCAATACCCTGTATGTAAATCTTATAACAGCATCAAGATCATTAAAAGAGAATAATGATTACGGTTTATCTATGGCAGATACCACATGTGCAAGAATACAAGAGACATTGAAGAATATTTATGACTGGTTCTGTGGCAATAATAACCCAAATCTTAAAGATATGGGAACTGGTATGTCTGGTAAATTTGGTATTATTAGACGTGCCAATATGTCTAAGACATCAGACTATTCTTCAAGACTTGTAATCTCTGCTCCTGAGTTAAAAGTAGAGTCTCAAAAAGACTTAATGGTTAACTTAGATAAATCTGCAGTTCCATTAGCTGCAGTGTCAGCAGATTTTTATCCGTTCATGATGTTCCATATGAGAAAATTCTTCGAAGCAGAGTTTCAAAATGTGAACGTATATCCTGTAGTGGGTAAAGATGGAGAATTGCAGTACGTTCCTGTGAAAGATCCGATGTTTGCTTTCAATGATGATGTATTAAAAGCAAGATTAAAAGAATTCTTATATTCTTATGATAATCGATTTATTCCTGTTAAAGTTCCAGTGACAGATGATGTGATTAAAAAACAGGGTGATAATTTCTACATGGTATTTAAAGGATCATTCACACAAAATGAAAAGATGGACGACGATCCATACAATACAAATATTGAAAGAGCATTTAGGAGACCTCTTACATGGTGTGATGTAATTTATATCGCAGCCAAAAAAGCAACAGAAGGAAAGATGACTTCTATCACTCGTTATCCATTTGACTCATATTTCAATACAATCTACACAGGAATTGAAGTGTCTTCTACAAAAGAAACAGAACCTTTATATCTTAATGGAGAATATTATCCATTC
This sequence comes from Clostridia bacterium, assembly GCA_017505165.1. Classification (GTDB taxonomy): domain Bacteria; phylum Bacillota; class Clostridia; order Christensenellales; family UBA1242; genus Onthoplasma. Next base: position 2,250 of record JAFVPU010000165.1, on the reverse strand, counting down.
TATCCAAAGATTAGAAGAGAAGATATTAACCAACCTACAGGAAACAAATTTGTAGACACAATGCAGATCTGTAACCTTTATCTTAAAGGTGCAGGTGCAGACTACGATGGAGATACTGTAGTTGCAAAAGGTTCATTCTTCAATGAAACAAACGAAGAACAGCAGAAATTTGCAAATTCAAAAGCAAACTTCATCAATACAGGATGTACAAATATCCGTATATCTGCAAACGAAGCCGTTCAGTCTATATACAATCTTACAAAGGTTTTATATGGAGATGAAAATAAATTAACACAACCAGAATTTTAGCACACCAAATGAGGATGGGAGATAATCCCATCCTCAAAAATTTTATTCTAACCAAATTTTATAAATATATCCACTAAGACCACCAGCAGATCCATATCCATCTGAACCGGATGCAGAATTCATATATAGCCGCAACGATCCATACGTGTATGTAATTTTAGTTATATCGGATACAAAACTTGTAGAGCTACCAGTTCCTACAACTTTTGTAGCGCTAGGAGTCGAATATGATGTATCTCCTGAATTAGCTATATATCCAACGTTCATAGTCACGTATGCATAATAATGATGTGTTATCTTAAAATTAACGCACATTTTGGAAAACGAAGACATATCCATATTTCCGGTTTTTATTCCTATTAACGGAGCCCCATATAAAGTTTTCTTTGTAAATTGGATATTGTCACTATTGAAAGTAATAGTACAGTTATTTGAATCATTATTCGAAAGTGTATAATATTGAGTTCCAGTATTGTATATAACCAATCCTTTTGTTTTCGCATTGACATTATATGAGGTTCCGTTTCCTACATTGGTTACATATGCGCATACAGTAAAATAATAGGTGGTTCCCATAGTTAATCCTGTAATGTCTACATAGCTAGTTCCTGAAGCTGTTTTGCTTGAACCAGTTCCTGTATATTTAGCAGTACCTCCAGTACCAGGATTACCACTTGTAGACATAAATATTTTTACACCGGTATAAGGACCCTTTGCAGGATTCTTCCAAGAAATACGAATTGAAGAGTTACTTAATGATGAAGCAGAAACAGAAGAAATATTTTGCACTGCTAAAGTACCAGTAATCTGTGTGCCACCAACCCATGCAGTCTTTCCAGATAAAATATATGCAGCTGTGGCTGTACCAGCGGTTTGTGATGATAACGAATTTGCTGTTACTTTACCACTACCATTGTGATATCCTGCAGGAATAGTATAAGAACCACCTGCATTCAAAGACGATGTTTTAGCGCCCTGATTGGTCATATTTCCGGTAACCTGGGAGCCATTAACCCATCCAGTGTATGTTGAAAGTATATCTGTAGTAACTGCATCTGCACTTGTTTGGGAAGATAACGAATTGGTTGTAATAATACCAGAACCATTATGGAAACCGCTTGGAATTGTATAAATTCCGTCAGCATTGAGAGCGGATTGTTCTATAGCACCTCTATTTGTAATAGAACCTGTTAAAGTTTCTGCGTCTATAGTAGTTCCTACATATCCTGATAATATATCATATGATGTGGCTGTTATGAAAGAAAGATCGACAGACCCCCCCCATAGTTGTTAGTAATTTACCCATGGAATAAGGCCTCCTTTATTAGACAATTATAGTTTTAAATTTACTTGATAGTTTTTCTTATAAAAGGAGATAGACTAATCCAGAGACATTACAGGATTAACTATGGGAACCACCTATTATTTTACTGTATGCGCATATGTAACCAATGTAGGAAACGGAACCTCATATAATGTCAATGCGAAAACAAAAGGATTAATGTTGTATAAAAATGGTACATTCTACAATGGAGCTGGAATCATAACAGGAGGATATAGCGGATTAATTTGGTCAAATAATGGATCTTATTTATATAATACTATAAATACAAAAACTGCTAAAGGAATATATTATATCGGATCTACATCAACTGCTATAAATTTTGCATCTTATTCTAAAATTGGTATAAAATTTAAACTTATAGCATGGCCTGTAGACACAGGATATACCGGATCAAAATTTAATAAATTCAACCCTGGCGCATATGTTATGCAATCGTCTGGATATTATTCTTACACTGTATCTGTAGCTAATTCTGATAGAATAAGTGTTGCTTTAAATGGTACATATACTGCTACTTTTCCATATACTATTGTATCTGGAAATACTGGAAATGGTATATGGAAATATGATCATTCTTTCGTATACGAAACCAATAG
>JAFVPU010000164.1 GCA_017505165.1 Clostridia bacterium | reverse complement strand
TTTTCAAAATTGTCTAATAGAGTGATACAAATTTATGTTTTTGGTCAAATTTCTGACAATATCATAGAAGCAAATGATGGAAAATTCAAAATTGAAAAATGTGAAACTTTATCGGATGCTTTTGACTGTGCTGTTAGTGGGGCAAAACCTAACGATACAATTTTGCTATCTCCTTCAAGCGCTAGTTATGATCAGTTTTCTAGTTTTGTTGAACGAGGAAAGTTTTTCAACGAAAAAGTGAGAGAATATGAGACTTTCATCCAAGAAAAATAGTATTCTTATATTCGTTTCTACATTTATTCTAGTGATTTTTGGATGTTTGATGGTGTATAGTGCCAGCAAGCATTCTGCTTATTTTCAATATGGAGATGAGTACTTTTATCTAAAAAAACAAATTATCGGAGTGGTGATTGGTTTTGTTGGTATGGTTGTTACGTATTTTGTTTCAACTAAAGTATACAAAAAATTTTATTGGGTTTTTTATTTTGTTGGACTTGTCTTCTTGGCTCTTGTTTTTGTTCCAGGACTTGGCAAAACGAGTTATGGCGCAACAAGATGGATCGGTTTTGGATCATTTACCATGCAACCTAGTGAAATCGCAAAATTTTGTTTGGTATTCTTCTTGTCGGGATATCTGTGTGATGGGGACAAGTTGGAAAAATTGAGAAACGTGTTTTTTATGCTTTTGCTTGGTGGAGCATATTGTCTATTGATTATTCTGGAACCTAATATGTCAATCACTATTTGTGTCGCTCTGACTTTGGTCTTTATGCTTTTTATTGGTGGTATGAGACTTAAAGTTTTTGCAATTTTGATTATTCCTGCAATTCTAGGTGCTATCGTTTTGATTATGATTGAACCATATAGATTGAATCGTATTGTTGCATTTATTGATCCTTGGAAAAATCCTTTAGATGAAGGTTATCAATTGATTCAATCGCTTTATGCAATAGGAAGTGGTGGACTATGGGGTGTGGGTCTTTTCAATTCAAGACAAGCAGAACTCTTTTTACCTTTCAGTGAAAGTGATTTCATTTTCTCAATCATAGCGGAAGAATTAGGTTTCTTCGGTTGTGCTTGTTTGATGATTGTTTTTTTGACGTTGATAGTAAATATCTTCATAGTTGGTATGCGTGCCGATGACAAATTTTCTGCTTTCTTATGCTTTGGAATCGGAGCAATCATCTCAATCCAAACGATTCTCAACATAGCAGTCGTCTCCGGTTCAATTCCACCAACAGGCTTGCCGTTGCCGTTCATCTCTGCGGGTTCAACTTCTTTGCTAGTTTTTATGTCGGCAATAGGTGTTGTGCTGAATGTAGACAGACAGTCTCAGAAAATTATGATTCAGTAGTGAATCATGAAAGATTCAAAATGTATGCGATTTCGTATACATTTTTGTTTTTTTTATGGTATTATATATTTTATAAGAGAGGTACTATGGCGTTACTGATTGAATTTAGAGAGAATATTGAATGCACTTTAAAGTCAAGAAATGATTTTGACAAATTACTGACCGAATTGTCGGAAAGAAAAATAGATGATAAAAAAGATTTAAAGATTGAGTTTGATCTTGATAAATATGATGGAGAAGTGATAAAAGAAATGGTGGACTTATCAAAAAAGCTTCCTAAGCAGTTCTCAACTTTTTTCGTCATTCAAAATAAAGGCTCAAAAATAAGATGTTCAGATTTATTGAATTTTGTTAATTTAGAAGACAGTTTAAACAAAGAAGATATCGGTTTATATTTTAATGGTGGACTTGATTTGTATAATTTAAATGAAGTTATAACGGCTCAAGAGCAGATAGAAGATTTTACTGACAAATTAAAAGATCTCGATGCATCTCCATTGGAAAAATATTTAATTATTTACAATTTTTTAATCAGTAAAGTTTACAAAGAAAATGAACTTAATTCTGCCAAGTCAAGAGATGTGATAGCTGTTTTAAATGGTGATAATATTGTCTGTGTAGGATATGCTGTTATGCTTGAAAGACTTTGTAATGAAGTTGGAATAGACTGTTATGAGCAAAGTTGTAGTGTATATTCGAAAAAAGATGATGAATACAGGGGTGGTCACGCAAATAATATAGTAAGGATAAAAGATGACAAATATGGAATTGATGGAGCATTTTATGCTGATGCGTGTTGGGATTCTGTAAATAAGGGAAAAGAACATAAGAAAACTTATTCATATTGTTTGTTGCCATTGCAAGATAAAAATAATATGAAAAAGGCAAAAGTAGATGTTGGTAATGATTCAAAATTCCTTTATAATACAGATGTAGAAAGTGTTTTATGTATGTCATTTTCAAACAAATTTGAAAATTTTGGGATAAACAAACACGATAAGACTGAATTTAATTTTGATGAAGTTGAAGATGAACAAAAACAATTATTTATGAATGAAGAAAAACGTGTTTTAGCTTGTGATAGGCTTGAAAAAATTTTAAAAGACAATGAAATTCCTGCAAATTTATATGTTAATAAGAAATTTATACCAGAAATTTGCTCATTAGAAAGAATGTTGGCGTTATGTATGGAAGATAATGTTGACCAAAAAAGATTAAATGAGGCTATCAGGGTAATCAATAAACTCAAAGATAATGGTGAAGAATCTTCATTGAAAGATAGAGGGTTCAAATCTGTTAATGGTTTTTCAAAAGTTGAGGATTTATATAAAAAAATAGCAGATTTGAAGAATTTGAAAAATATTAGGGAAGATACGCAAATAAGTTGGAAAGATGGGTATACATTTGGCGAAGTATTAAAAGCATTACAAAGCAATGATAAACAAGCATTAGAACAAATGGAATTTAAACGTATTAAATTATCTGTAAATAACCTGCCTCATCAATGGGAGGAAATAGTAAAAAGTTATATAGATATAATTAGGGAAAGAGAAACGAAAAAAGAAATAATGGATTTTATTGGAACTAGTGATGTTATTTCGATTGAAGTTTTTGAAACAGCACTAAGAAGAAGTTATGAACTTGAGGGTATGAGTCCAAATAGTATAGAATATGAAACAAGACGAGCCATAGCAGATACTATTTCAAACTCAGAGGCTAAATTTAAAACTTCATCATTAAATTGCTTTACTCAGGAAGCTCTAAAATATAGAAATGCAGAAAATGAGTTATAAATTAAATAATTATTTACTATCAATAGATAAGAATTGAGTGATTGAAGAGATTTTAACAATATGCAAAATGTATTCGATTTCGTATACATTTTTGTTTTTTTATGATAGAATATTACATAGGAGAAACAAATGCGTAAAATCCAAAATATATATGATGATGAAAAATTTTTCAGTCAGTATAAGGAAATGAGAGATAGCAAGATTAATGCAAATGAGTTGATTGAAATCCCCACCATCAAAGGAATGTTGCCAAATTTGAAGGGAAAGAAAATCCTTGACCTTGGTTGTGGTGAAGGTGAAATGGCAAGATTCTTCATTGAAAAAGGTGCGAAAAAAGTTGTTGGAATTGATGTGTCTCAAAATATGATAAATGAAGCAAAAAAGCATGAATACAAGAATTTGGAGTTCAAAATTTTGCCAATGGAAGAAATTTCATCAATAGATGACAAATTTGATATTGTATTTAGTTCTCTTGCTTTTCATTATGTTGAAGACTATTATAAATTGATGAAAGATATATCAAGCAAGTTGAAAAAGAATGGTTATCTGATTTTTTCACAAGAGCACCCGCTTGTTACTGCTACTATTAAGACTCAAGATCTTCCAAAATATATAGAGAAAGACGGCAAGAGATATTATTACTTAAGTGATTATAATGATGTTGGTAAAAGATTGATTGATTGGAATGTTGAAGGAGTGGTTAAGTATCACAGAAATTTTGAGACAATTTTCTCAGCATTGAAAGAATCAAACTTGAGAATAGAAGAACTTCTTGAATCAAAGGCGTCAGAAGAAGCAATTAAAATTGTTGCAAAATACAAAAATTTAAATAACAGACCATTTTTCTTGTTTGTTAAAGCAAAAAAAATAAAATAAGGTGATAATACAAAATACAAAGCATGGTTTTAAATATTTTGTATTATTATAAAATTTTGGAGAGATATTATGGAATATAATGTAGTTAAAAAATTGGGTGTTGGATCTGCTGGAGATGCTTATTTGCTTGATGATGGGAGAGCTATTATTGTTGGGAAAAGAGAAGATTCATTTTCTACATACAAAGTTTTGTTTGAAAAAATGGAAAAACTCAAAGGAAAAGTTTCTGCTGTCAATTATCCAAAGATTTATGAACTGATTTCTCCTTGTGAAGATTATCCTTTTGGTGCTGTAGTGGAAGAATATATTTCTGGAGTTGAACTTCGAAAAATCAATTCTGAATTGACAGATGCTCAAAAAAGAACGATTGGAAAAATCCTTGCTAATTTTGTTGAAGAAATTCACAATATTAAGGCTAATGGAAACAAGTATGAAGAAGTTGATATAAATTTGTCAAAATTGGATAGAAGCCTTGGTATATTGCAAGAATACATAAGTCCTGAAATGCACGATAAACTAATTGAAATAAAACCGCTATATAAACAATTTATAGAAAGCAAAGAATTCTGTTATACTCATGGAGATTTGAATAGTGGAAACATTATGATAAATCAAGATGGAACACTTTCTGGTGTGATTGATTTCGGGAATATGGAATATTACATCCCTGAGATTGAATTTGTACATATGTATTTCTTCGATAGGGTGATTTATGATTCAATGGTTGAAAATTATCCAAAGAAAATTGAAGAAAAAGATATAGTACTTTTGGAATTGATTGTCAATATTAGACATTTCAAAAACATAAGAAATTTTGAAGAAAGAAGACAAAATTGTCTTAATAATATCGGCAACCTATTAAATAAATATCTTTCAATGGATATATCAATTTCATTAAAAGAAGAAGTATAAATCAATATTTTTTTGTGCTATAATGATAAATATCAGATGGGGGAATTATGGAAAGATTTGAGTTATTAACAGGTAAAAAGTTAAGCATTGACAAGTATTTGGAAACTTGGAAATTAGACAATAGAACTTTTGAGCCAAAAGATAAACTTGCAAAAAAAATGGCTTTGGATTGGTTTGAATATAGTGATAGAAGTACTATCGTTTTATGGGATAACGAGAATAATGCGCTTGTAGGCTATATAACTCCTTTTTTGATGAAACATAATTTTGCTTCTGAATATATACTTTCTAACAAAACATATAAAGACGCTATCAAGAAAAATTCATTTGCAAAACCGGGAAAAGATGCTTCTGCAGATGTCTATATTTTTAGTACTGTTGTTGATGAGAAATATAGAGATATAAAAATATGTTTGGATAAGAAATCAAAATTTCATAAGAAATCTGCTTTCAAAATTTTGAATGAAGCCCTTGTTGATTGGATTTATGATATAAAACAAAAGGATGTTTCAATAAGTTATATATTTAGTGAAAAAGTGTCAGATGATGGTGAAAAATATTTAAGATCTTTAGATATGCAACCATGTACGACTTTATATGATGATTGTAAGTATGCTAAGTTATTTACGCCTTCAATGTTTTCAAAATGTAGTAATGTCGAAAAATTATACGACTTATATTTAAACGAAAATACACGCACACCTTTTGATGGTTCGTTGTTAAATCATCACGAATATCTATCAGTAAAAGATAATGAGCTGTACTATAAAGACATCAATT
>JAFVPU010000163.1 GCA_017505165.1 Clostridia bacterium | reverse complement strand
GTAGCCAACCAAGTCTTACCAAGGTGGTGCTCTACCTACTGAGCCATAACAGCAAGTGCCAAATATTGAGTTATTTTTGTTGATTTTTGAATGCTTTTCGGAGTGTCAACCAAGTCTTACCAAGGTGGTGCTCTACCTACTGAGCCATAACAGCATGTATTAAATTTGGGGTTGTTTTTGTGAATTTTTTAGTCAGTTTTCTAGTGCCAACCAAGTCTTACCAAGGCAGTGCGCTACCGACTGTGCCACATCAGCATAATATTTGATTATATTTTTAGTAGTAATATGATTATATATGATAAAGATTTTTATGTCAAGAATTTTCTAAAACATAAAAATATGAGTTGACAAATTTATTTTATTTAATTATAATAAAAGCGGACAGTGATTGAGAGAGTAATCAAGTAGAGGGCTTGTAGTGAGATGGGGATAGTGTAAACTCATTAGTACTGACTTGACGAAAGACACTCAGGAGTCTAAGTATCCAATCGGATTATAGAAAGTGGTCATGATTTTATGACAAATTAGGTGGCACCGCGGTAGATTATCGTCCTAATGCTTTTAGGCATTGGGCGTTTTTTTATTTTAGAGAAAATTAAAAGTCTTTATATGATAATAAATAGAGTATGATTCGAGGAGGAAATATGTTATTTGAAACAGAAAGATTGATAGTACGAAAACTATCTTTGTCAGATGCTGAAGACATATTTGAATTCGCTGTTGATCCAGACACGGGACCAAGAGCAGGTTGGCAACCGCATAAGGATATAGAAGAGACAAAAAGTTTAATAAATATGTGGATTGATAGATACGATCAAGATATAGAACAAAGAAATTTCGCTATAATCTTGAAATCAAATAATAAAATGATAGGCTCTATTGGAATCATGGATTTAATAAAAAGAAATAAAGATGATATTCAGACAAAAATAGTAAAAGACAATTTTGATGGAAATTCGGTTTATGAAATTGGGTATGTGGTTTCAAAAAAATATTGGGGCAAAGGTATAATGACTGAAGCAACAAAAGGTATGATGAAATATTTGTTTGAAGAAGTTGGTGTAGATGCTATTGCTATTCGTCATTATGAAGAAAATATTGGCAGTGGAAAAGTTCAAGATAAATGTGGTTTCAAAATCATTGGAAACTATCAAGATGATAAACCATTCTTTGGAACTAATAACCATAATCATATAGTTAGACTTATGACAAAAGATGAGTGGAAAGAAACACAGTTGGAAATTTAAAGGAGAAAATATGAATATAATACAAAATAAATATAGAACAATAGATTGTGGTTGTTTGAGAATTGAAAATGCTGGAGAAAGTCAGACTTTGGCAGGATTTGTAGATACAATTAGAAAATTGGGAGGAATCACATTTGTAGTTCTTAGAGATTTCTACGGAAAAACTCAAGTGGTTTTGCCTGAAGAACTCAACCTTGAACTCAACAAAGAAGATGTAATAAGTGTCAGTGGTAAAGTGATGGAAAGATCAAGCAAGAATCCTAATATGCCAACAGGAGATATAGAATTGGTGGCAGAGAAGGTCGTTGTGCTTGGAAAGAACGAAAATGTTTTACCGTTTGAAATCAAAGCGAGTCAAGATGTGAATGAAGATCTTAGACTCAAATACAGGTACCTTGATTTGCGTGCCGATTACAACAAAGAAATGTTGAAATTGAGAAGTGATTTGATGCTGTATGTTCGAAACTTTATGCACGAGAAAGGTTTTTTGGAAGTGCAGACCCCAATCCTTACTGCAACAAGTCCAGAAGGTGCGAGAGACTTCATTGTTCCAAGTAGACTTAATCCTGGAAAATTCTATGCACTTCCACAGGCACCACAACAGTTCAAGCAACTTTTGATGACGAGTGGTGTGGATAAATATTTCCAAATTGCTCCATGTTTTAGAGATGAAGATGCAAGAGCAGACAGAAGTCCAACCGAGTTTTATCAAATAGATATGGAAATGGCTTTCGCCACACAAGAAGAAGTTTTCAAGGTTACTGAAGATTTGTATGCTGGTGTGTTTGAAAAATTTGCCGGAAAACGTCCGGTTACACCATTTGCTCGACTTACTTACGAAGAAGCAATGAGAGATTATTGCTCAGACAAGCCAGATCTTAGAAATCCACTCAAAGTTTATGATGTAACAAGCATATTCGCAGATACAACTTTCAATGCTTTTAATGGAAATACAATCAAAGCAATCAAAGCAAACTGCAGAGAAAAAGGAAGAAAATTCTATGATTCTTTGACTGAATTCTTGAAATCTCGTGAAGCAAAAGGGCTCGCTTATGTTCATGTAAACGCTGAAGGTGAATTCGAGACAGGAATCACAAAATTTATTTCAGAACAAGAAAAATTGGAATTGAAAAATCTTTTGAATTATTCAATTAACGATACAATTTTCTTCGTTGCAGATGAAAAGACAAAAGCGATCAAATTTGCAGATATGCTTCGACAAGAACTTGGAAAACGTCTTGAGCTCATTGATGAAAACGATTTTCAATTTGTTTGGATTGTGGATTTCCCATTCTACGAACTTGATGATGAAGGCAATATTGCATTTAGTCATAATCCATTCAGTATGCCACAAGCAGATATTGAAGAAGTCAAGAAAGATCCATTGTCAGCCAAAGCTTATCAATATGATTTGGTTATCAATGGTTACGAGAGTTTGTCTGGTGGTGTGAGAAACCATAGACCTGACTTGATGGTTGAATTATTCAATATTGCAGGATATGACAAATCTGTGGTTGAAAACAAATTCCCAGCACTTTACAATGCGTTCTCATATGGTGCGCCACCGCATTGTGGAATGGGTGCAGGATTTGACAGGCTTATGATGCTCCTCACACACAATGAATTTATACGTGATGTAATAGCATTCCCAATGAATAAAACCGGTTGTGATCCGCTTACAAATGCTCCAAATGTTGTAACTGATAAACAACTCAAAGATGTTCATATTAAACTTGATATAGAAAAAGGAGATGAATAAAATGAAAAGAATTGAAATAAGAGATTTGAACAAAACTTATGAAAAATATTCTGACCAAATTATAACTATATGTGGTTGGGCAAGAACTATACGTGATAGCAAAAATATTGCTTTTGTTGAACTTAATGACGGCGCTTTCAAGGGTGTACAAATCGTTATTGAAAGAGATAAAGTGAAGAACTATGATGATATAGTAAAACAAAACGTAGGATCATCTTTCTGTGTAAATGGAAAATTGATTTTGACTCCAAATGCACAACAACCATTCGAGATAAATGCTGAAGATGTGGAAATCTTGGGAAGCAGTGCAACAGATTATCCACTTCAAAAGAAAGGTCATTCAATTGAATTCCTTAGAACAATGCCTACACTTAGACCAAGAACAAATTTGTTCAACGCAGTGTTCAGAATTCGTTCGGTGGCAGCTTTCGCAATTCACAAATTCTTCAATGAAAGAAACTTTGTGTATGTTCATACTCCAATTATCACAGCAAGCGATTGTGAAGGTGCGGGAGAAATGTTCCAAGTTACAACTCTTGATCTTGACAGAGTTGCAAAAAGTGGAAAAGTGGAATATGACAAAGATTTCTTTGGCAAGAAAGTGGCACTTACAGTCTCTGGTCAATTGCATGAAGAAACTTTGACACATGCTTTTGGTAAAACTTATACATTTGGACCAACTTTTAGAGCGGAAAATTCAAACACTTCTCGTCATGCGGCTGAATTCTGGATGATGGAACCAGAAATGTGTTTCACCGATCTTGATGGCCTCATGGACAACGAAGAAGAAATGATTAAATACGTAATAAATTATGTTATGCAAGAATGTAAAGATGAATTGAATTTCTTGAACAAGTTCGTCGATAAAGGATTGATCGAAAGATTGACAAATATTGTTTCAAATGACTTTGTGAGACTTGATTATACTGATGCGATAACCATGCTTGAAAAAGTGAAAGACAGATTCAAATTCCCAGTATATTGGGGAGTTGATCTTCAAAGCGAACATGAAAGATATATTACAGAAGAAGTATATAGGAAGCCTGTATTCTTGAAAAATTATCCAAAAGAAATCAAAGCTTTCTATATGAAACTAAACGCAGACGGAAAAACAGTAAAAGCTGTTGACGTATTAGTTCCAGGAATTGTTGAATTAATTGGAGGTTCTGAACGTGAAGAAAACTACGAAGTTCTTTTGGAACGCATTAAATATTTGGGACTTGAACCAAAAGATAACGAATGGTATTTAGACCTTCTTCGATTTGGT
>JAFVPU010000162.1 GCA_017505165.1 Clostridia bacterium | reverse complement strand
TATAACACTGCTGGAAGATAGTGGACTGCTCGCAAGAATGTGTTATGTTTTTGATGATTTTCTCACCAAAATCGGACTAAACGGCAAGGCGATTTATATTATGCTTTTAGGTCTTGGATGCAACACAATGTCATGTATGGTTTGCAGAAACATGAGTGATAAAAATATGCGTAAGAAAACTGCTATTGTTAGCCCATATATTTCGTGCATGGCAAGACTGCCGATCTATATAATTATTGCTTCAACATTTTTTGGAAAACATAGTTATTTTGTCATCAGTGCGTTATATTTAATTGGATTGATTTTGGCATGTTTGATGTCGTATATTTTAAATCGAAAAAAACTCAAAACAGTTGATAATTCTTTATTGGTAGAATTTCCACCAATGAGGACTATTGATATAATCCATGTAGTGCAATCTGGGAAGAAAAATGCACTGGATATGTTCAAGAGGATTTTTGTTACAGTGTTGTATGTAGGAGTAATAATTTGGATTCTCACTCACACCATGTGGAATTTGAAATATACAGACATCATTAGTGATAGTGTTTTGTTTTTAGTTGTTGAAAAAATTGAGTTTTTATTTGCTCCTATTGGACTAAATAATGCAGGAATAATATCTGCACTTATAGTTGGATTGCTTGCAAAAGAACTAGTGTTGTCTACATTTTCAATTTCAAACAATGTTTTTTCAAACAAAGCATTAAAGGCAAGTTTATTGTTGCCGACAAGTGTAATAAATTTCAATTTTGCCAGTGCAGCATCGTTTCTGATTTTCTTTTCAATCTATTCACCATGCTTATCAAATCTTGCAGTGATAAAAAAAGAAATAGGCAATAAGTCGATGTGGTTTTCGCTCACGAGTCAACTTTTGATTGCCTATGCTTTGAGTTTTGTAGTATTTAATTTGTTGAAAATATTTATATGATAAATCTTTCAAACACTTGAAAAACATTTTGAATTATGCTAGTATATCAGCATGAAAAGACCATTAGTGGCAATCGTTGGAAGACCAAATGTGGGTAAGTCTACATTCTTCAATAAGGTTGCAGGAAGTAAAATTAGTATTGTAGAAGATATTCCAGGGGTAACTAGGGATAGAATTTTTGCCAACGCTGAGTGGTGTGGGTATCAATTTCAGATTGTTGATACAGGTGGTCTTGATTTTAATAAGGATGACGAAATCAACAAAAGAATAATTGAACAAGCTAATCTTGCGATCGAAGTCGCTGATGTGATTATATTGTTTGTTGATGGCAAGAATGGTTTGACTCATGATGATATTGAAGTTGCATCTCATCTTCGCAAGGCAAAAGCTCCGAAAGTTCTAGCAGTCAATAAACTCGACAATTATGAAGTCGAAAAAACCTATGAATTTTATGAATTGGGTCTTGGAGATCCTTTGGCAATTTCAGCAGAACAGAGCAAAGGTATAGGTGATGTGCTTGATGAAGTGGTGAAACATTTCAAGCGTCAAGAAGAAATGATTGATGACGATACTGTGAAAATTGCTCTTATTGGAAAACCTAATGCAGGAAAATCAAGCATAACAAATCGTCTTCTCGGTGAAGATAGAGTGGTTGTGAGTTCGGTGGCGGGAACAACAAGGGATGCTATTGATAGTCCTTTTAGATGGAATAACAAAGATTTTTGTTTGATTGACACAGCAGGACTCAGAAAGAAATCCAAGATTGAGCCAGACACAATCGAAAGATATAGTGTGATCAGAACAATGAGTGCGCTTGAAAGATGTGATGTTGCAGTACTTGTGATTGATGCAAGTGCGGGTATTACAGAACAAGATGTCAAGATTGCAGGTCTAATTCACGAACAAGGCAAACCAAGCGTAATTGTGGTGAATAAATGGGATTTGATCGATAAAGACGAAAAGAGCAAGAAAGATTTCGAGCATCAATTTGAGGTTGATTTAGCATTTATGAAATATTATCAAACAATATATGTTTCATGTGCTACAGGTCAGAGAATTGGTAAAATTATGGAATCGGTTGAATATGTGCTCGCAAATTCAAGACGAGAGATTCCGATGGCGTTATTTAATAATGTGTTGAACAATGCGATAAGTGTAACCGAACCGCCTGTAAAAAATGGAAGAAGGGCTAAAATCATATTTGGAAAACAGGTCTCAACATGTCCACCATCATTTGTAATTTATTGCACACATGCAGAGTTGATAGAGAATGCGTATGTCAGATATATTGAAAATAGTTTGCGACGTGCATTTGATTTCAAAGGTACGCCAATACGTGTTACATTCAAGAACAAAAGTGAAGACTAAAGAACGACTCAAAATGAGTCGTTTTTTAATTTGTTAATCCATCATCCTTTTGGTGATCGTTAGTGAAAAGGTTTGCTTTAAGTTCAGCTTTGAGATTTGGTATGTAATCATCAAATTCGCCAGACATAAATTCTATGTAGGTTTTGCATAAGCTTTTTATTAATGGTTCGCAATATATTGTTGGAATACACACAAAGTCGGTGAGATAAAGGGTTGGTATTTTTTCTTCATCTCCATTGTATAAAGTGATACATAGCCCGTGTTTTGTCATTTCTGCATGCTTTAAAGTATAGTCAAGCATATTTGCGAATTTTTCAAGTTGTTCAATTTGTAATTTTTCTATATACATTTTATCTCTCCATATTTTTTTTATCATAATATTCATAAAGATCTATCAAATCTGCGTGCATTTGCAAGGATTTTTCAAATGACTGAATTTCTTTATCGTTAAGATTAGATAGTAAGTTTTCATAATACGAGTTGTTGTCTAATTGTTTAAACATTTTTCTGCACATAAGTACGTTATAATCCGAGGTGAGAACATCATTGTATTTGAGTTTATTGTCTACTAATTCAGCAATATGATAATCGTCAATCAAAAATTCTTTGGTAACATTGTCGTAGAAAAACGTGTATTTAAAGAAAAATTTGTTATCTTGTTGAATTTGATTTATTTCATAATGACTTAATTTCAATTTCCTGATAGTTGGGTCAAACATTAGGTGTAGTTTGATTCTTTCGCCTATTTCGTCTAGTAATAAAATATCAGATTTTTTGTTTAATTTGAGATTTTCGATAAACATACAGGTCTCCTATAAAATTAT
>JAFVPU010000161.1 GCA_017505165.1 Clostridia bacterium | reverse complement strand
TATTCCCATTTGTGTGCTGGCATGGATTTCTATTTGTGGATAATTTTGGTGCAAAATATGAGCCAGTCCAATATCTTGGATTATAAATGCATCTATTCCTAAATTATACGCATCAATAATAAGGTTGAGAGCGTCTTGGATTTCTTCGTTAGAAAACAGTATATTAATTGCTAAAAATACTCTCACATTATATATGTGAGCAAAATCAACAGCGCTTTTTAAGTTTGTCAAATCAAAGCCTTCTATATTTCTTGCATTGAAACCCTTGACTCCCAAATAGACTTCATCAGCGCCATTATATATTGCAATACGAAGACTTTCCATGTCTCCAGCAGGTGATAATACTTTCATTTTATTCATATTTGTATTATAACATATTATAACATAGTTGTAAAGTGAAGGTTTAGAAACAAAAAAGAACCGATTTTATCTCGGTTCTTAATTGTGTATTAGAGAAAATAAAAGAACCGATTTTATCTCGGTTCTTTTGATTTGTTTTAGAACAAATCGTCGTCATCATCATCGTCATCTTGACCCTTTAGAGTTTCATTACGTTTTCTGATATCGTAGAACACTGCACTTTCGTCAAAGTTACGTTTCTGCACATATGTTCCGAACAATAAAGTGTTGTTGTAATGTTTTGATTCAAAGTTTCTTGTACATGTTGTCTTTAATGCATTGTTTGGAGTATAAGTTTTGATTGCAATAAGACCTTGATCTCTGAATGTCATCAATTCGTGAGGATAAGCAATAGGAATAGATTGAACTTGTTCACTGTATGATTTTGTTTCTTTTCCATCAGGACCTTTTGATACATTTTCACTCTTAATTGAAATTGTTTTGTTTCCAAGAAGTTCGCTGAATTCTTTGTTTGTAACTGTATCTTCTGAAGAAATATATACCTGAATAGGACAGTTATCTTTAATTGTTTTACCTTCTTCTTGTCCATATACCTGATATAATTGACTATAAGATTGAACACATAGTTCGAAGAATATACCACGAGAACGACCTACCGCCATACTTGAACCGAATTCTGGGAACTTTGGCATATTACCAAACTCGTCAAGAAGGAAGTATACGTTACGTTTGAGTCTTCCGCCGAGAGAATTTGCTTTGTCTACCAATCTCTTGTAAAGTTGTGTAATAAACAAAATTGCGAGAGGGTAACGTGTTCTGATTTCGTCTGGGAACAAACAGAAGATTGCTGTTGGTTTTTCGTCCATGTTTACAAAATCGATTTCTGATTGACTTGTCAAGAAACTGATACCAGTATCTGAGAACAATGCCATCATACTTGAAGCAAATCCCATGTAGTTCTTGGTTGTGGTTTCAGCGTTTTGAAGGGCTGTTGAAGCAAGTGTTGGAACTTTACTGAATTGATCACGACCTTCGAATAAATATTTTTTGAGTGTTGCGTAGATGTCTCTGCCATTATCTGTAGTGTTAACTATTTTATATACATTGAAAAGATTGTATTTTTCTCTTGTGAGATTGAGTTCAGGAATCATACTATCTTCAAGCATTGCCAACATAATTGCATGGAGCAAACGTCTTGCAGTTTTTTCCCATGTTGGATCTTTTGAACTTTCAACCGGTGCCATGGTTGTACATACATCTTCAAGGGCTGTATACGCTTTATCTTTCAAGTCTTTGTTGAGCACTCGGATATCATTTTCGAGAATATCTCTGTCAATATATGCTTTGCCATCAAATTCGAACCATGATTCAACATTTGAATCAAACTGTCTTTGAATGATCAAATTATATTTCTTTGGATCATCTCCAGGTTGGTGAACTTTGACCTCTTTTTCGAGATTGTAACTTCTGTGATACATATCGTATGGGTAAGTAAGAGGGTTCCACATAACTGAAGCGAACGGATCACGAAGATTCAATACTTTTACATCATATCCTTCATCACGAAGTTTGTTGGTACATTTATCTCTAAGTTCTCCTTTAGGGTCTGTTACGACAAATGAAGGTTTGCTTGCAGTCATACTCATGATTTGAAGAGTAGGAATAACAAAACGAGACGTCTTACCAGAAGATGTGGTACCTACACAAAGAGTGTGGATTGGTTCAACAAAGTTGATGTCCATTCCGTGTCCGTTGTCTTGAGCACGTACCAAAATACCATCTTTTTTACAATTACGAATGGTTGATAAGGTGTTGTAGTTATATCCTTTTGCATCAACAGTGTTGAGATCTTTGTCTGTCAAGAAATCTTTACTGAAGAATTGTTTGGTATCTCCACCTTTGTCATCTTTAACCTTGTCAATAGCTTTGTCTTTTTTCTCTTTTCCATCCATAAGTTTGCATAACCTATATATTACGTACGCGCCTATGATAATGAAAGATACGGTAACAACAGTTGTGTCTCCAAGATAATTAGGATTCGGTGTAAGGGTTCCGTCTTCAAAATAACCTACAGCAATCCAAACGACAAGATATATTACAAACATAACTGCCAAATGTATTAAAAACTTTTTTCCAAAATTTTTCATAATTAGTTCCTTTTGTATAGTATTTAGAATATTCTTCCACTCAAATTTTAAAATATTTATAAGAATATGTCAAACAAAATTCTTGAAAATAATTATTTTTTATTATATAACATAAATGGTTTATTTTTGATGAGTGAAATTTGAAGAGAGCAAAAATTTTGATAGATATCAGAATAACTGATTGGTTTTTGAAATTAAAATAATTTAATCATTTAATATTTTTGTGAATAATTTTTATTTTTTTGACGATTATCTTATAGGAAAAATTAGAAATTTATCAATTATCAAAAAAACAGAAGACGTTAAATATTGAAAAAATAATAAAAAATTGAAAAATTTTTGAAAAATTGTTGAAAATTGTTTGATTTTAATTTTTCTTTTTGATATTATGTAGACATCAAATAGCACAAAT
>JAFVPU010000160.1 GCA_017505165.1 Clostridia bacterium | reverse complement strand
TCTTCCATGATTTTATTGTTCTTATAAACAATATACTCTGATTCGAGAGTCGTTAATTCTGTTGAGCATCTATTATAATCCTCAACAAGATCCATATCTTTTATCATATCTTTTATTGAAGAAAATTCATCGAACCCATTATGAGATGCGATAGCATATGCGATACTGTGAGCATTCTCCAATTTATGCATTATTCTAGGAAGTTTAGATAGTAATGGTTTATTTAATTCAATTATCTTTAATACGGAATTATTGAAATCGATAACCATTTCCAATTGATACTTCATATGTGCAAGACTAAGAGAATCATTTGTAATATAATTCTTTACCACATCATATTCAATAGCAGATTCCTCATACTCAGAATCTATTTTATTATTTGACAATTCAATAGCTTCTAATAAGAATGGACATGTATCTATATTACATCCTTCTGGCCGTTTACTTAATACAGAATTTTTAATCTCAATCTGTCTATGAAGTTCAGATGTCTTTATCATCAATTCAGATTTTCTATCTTCCAATTCATGAATAGATTTTTCTGCTTCTGATATTTCTTTTCTTTGTAATTCGATCCATTCTTGAACAGAATGATTGGATGTTATAGATTCAAGGTAATTCAGATCGTAATCTGAATACTTATCTCTCATATTATCTATAGCTACTTTAATACTTGCCAATATTATATCAGCCGTTTCCAGTTCACTCTTTGTAATATTTGGATCTTGCTCCATTGATTTAAGATATGCGCCATACATATCAATCTTTGTTTTAAGATCATCAATTACCGTTTCTATATCATCTGATATATCTACAGATATTAGAGATTCGCGTTTCACTCTTGTAGAGTCAATAGACTTAACAACGCTATCTCTTTGTACTGTAGCTTGAGCAAGTCTCGACTTGGAATTTTCTATATCCGATTTTACTTTTATTACCCTTCCAGATACAGATTCGTATTCTGATTGAATATCGACGATTTGAGGATCTAATTCTAATCTCTCGTAGAGAGAATGACATTGCGAATTAAATCTCATTAAATCCTTTCTAACGTCGCTTAATTCATCCACAATACTGTTATATAGGTTCTGTATCTCATTATCTGGATCTATAATTCTGATAGTAGCTTCAGAGTCTGCCAATAATTTAAGATATTTATCTCTTTCTTTATTAAGAGAATCTAATCTAGCATTGCATGATACGAGAGATGCTCTAAGTGTATTTTCATCTCCCATATTATATAACTTTGCTTTGATATTGTTTATCATTGATCTATATGCAGAAGATTTTTTAGATAACGTCTTATAGGTTTCATTATAGAATCCCATATCACCCATAATATTTACTAAGAAATCTTTTCTTGCACTCGGAATCTTATCCACAAGCCCTCTATCTTCTGATGATACTAACGATAATTTCATACATGTAGAATTTATATTAAACAAAGAATCTCTAATTTCTTTATATAAATTCACATTTCCCTTTGGATTTAATTCTTCTCCATCTTTGGAAATATATGCTTTTGTTGTATCTCTAGTGCCATTAGATTTTATATCAGATTTTATAAGAATTTTGTATATAGACCCAGCTTTATCTTTTAAATGGATTTCTTTCTCCGCAGGATATTCGATAGTATTCATAGTTCCATCTGGACTCATGATTTTATCAGTTCTGTAATTATCAGAACTATCGATATCTG
>JAFVPU010000159.1 GCA_017505165.1 Clostridia bacterium | reverse complement strand
TGTTATAACAATATTCATATTCGATAATTTCAGTCTTAAAAATATAGTTCATGCTATTTTATATGTTGATTAAAATTTTATTGACAAAATTTGAGCGCTTAGCATAGATAGTGATATGAAAAAAATTTGTGTTGTATTTGGTGGGAATTCGGTTGAACATGACATTTCAATAATTACAGGTATGCAGTGTTGCAAAAATATTGAAAACTATTTTGATATCGAAAAAATCTATTTGGGGCTTGATAACAATTTTTATTTGGCGAGCAAAATTGATGATTTGTCGTATTTTTATGATAAAGATAAGTTAAAATTACCGCAAGTGGTATTTTTGGATGGCAAAATGTATAAAAAGGGGATAATCCTCACAAAAATATTCGAAGTTGATTGTGTAATAAACTGTTGTCATGGCGGGATTGGTGAAAACGGTGATTTGGCTGGATTTTTTGCATCAAATAATATAGCTATAACTTCTGCTGACTCACTTTCATCTCATATCGCCATGGATAAAACTCTTACAAAAAAATTGGTTGAAGATATTGTTCCAACGATCAAAGGAATTGAGGTAAGAGATGACAATTTTGACGAAGCGATCAAGGAAATCAAAGAAAATTTTGATAAAGATATGATTGTTAAGCCAAATTCTCTTGGATCTAGCATTGGTGTAAAGGTTTGTAGTAATTATGATTTTATCGAGCAAATCGAAGCAATCAAAGAAATGGGAGACAACGCTTTGGTTGAAAATAGAGTGAAGAATCTCAAAGAATATAATCAAGCATGTATGTTAGATGGAGAGAACTTGATATTATCAGAGATTGAGGAACCTGTTTCAAAATCTCAGTATTTAACTTTTGATGACAAATATAATGGTGGCAAGACAAAAGGTCGAGATAGAATCATACCTGCCAAAATCAGTAAGAAATTAAGAGAGCAAATTTCTTCCCACACACGTGCGATATATAAAAGGTTAAATATGCACGGAGTGGTGAGAATCGACTATATTTTCGACACCGAGCAAAAGAAATTGTATTTCAATGAAATAAACACTATTCCAGGAAGTCTTGCGTATTATCTATACGAGCCTATCGGCATTGATTATATATCTTTAATTGAAATGTTGGTAAACAACGCAAAACAAACAAAAAAATTCTCATATTTCAAGACAGACATATTGAAAGACAAAAAAATTTAGTATTGACAAATTCTTTTGTTAGAGTTAATATTACTTGCGGAGAAGAAATATGAAAGAATATGGTTTGGTAAATGCTGTTATTACAATGAATGATGCTCAACAAAAAATAGCATGGATAAGTTCGGAGTATGCGAAAATGTTCCCTACGGATCCAGCAGATATAGATATGGTGTCTGATAATGACAGATTTCATTGTGCTGTTTTGTTAACTCGTTTGCACTCTTTGGTTGATGAATTGAAGTTTTTGTCAGAAATGACAAATATTCCAAAATCCTCATTGACATCTCATAATAAAGTGATAAAACAATTAAATTCAAAGCTTTTGAAGGTGGTAACAGAAGATTACAGAGAAATTTATAAAGAAAAAAATGTTATGTTATAAAAATTGATAGCACTTGCTATCTTTTTTTTACTTAAAAATTTGATAATACAAAGAATTTGTTATATAATAATTTTATCAAGCAAGTAATTTGCAATGCTGTGTTTGCGGCAATGGGTGGGAAATTCCACCTTTTTTATTAGTAATCTATTACTAATTTGACAATGTGTGTTTTTTATAGTACAATAAAATTATCAAGGTCAGCAATATGACCAACGTCGCCCGAAAGGATTTTCCTAAAGGGCATTTTTTATTTGATATTCAAATTTAAACATATTTGTCTATGTTGAAAATTTATTTGCTAAAAAAAATTTTATTTGTTATACTAAATCCATAGTGAATTATTAAAGGGAGAAAATTGTGGCAAGTTATGATTCAAAAGATTTAGTAGTTTTGGAAGGTCTTGACGCAGTAAGAATGCGTCCCGGTATGTATATCGGAACAACAGGGCCTAAGGGTTTGCATCATCTATTGTGGGAAATTATTGATAACGCGATTGATGAGGTAGCAAATGGTTATGGCAATAAGGTTATTGTTACGCTTCACAAGGACGGCACAGCATCTGTTTTAGATAATGGTCGTGGTATTCCGGTGAGTCCGCATCCAAAGCTTAAAATAAGTGGTGTAGAAGTGGTTTTCACTCAACTTCATGCGGGTGGAAAATTTGGAGATAACAACTATAAATATTCAGGTGGATTGCACGGTGTTGGTGCATCAGTTACAAATGCTTTGAGTAGATATTTGGAAGTAACTGTATATAAGGACGGAAAGAAATATTTTGCTCGTTTTGAGTCAATCGAGAGAAATGGCAAGATTCACAGCGGTGTATCTGTTGAAAAACTCAAAGAAGTGGGCAACACTACACTTAAAGGAACGTATGTAAGATTCTTGCCAGATGACAGAGTCTTCAAGGATGTAAAATTCGATTATGACACGGTCAAGGAAAGGCTCAAAGAGACTGCTTTCCTCAACAAAGGCATTCATATCGAACTTATTGATGAGAGAACAAACACTCAAGAAACTTTGTGTTTGAGGGTGGAATCAGGGACTATGTTTCAGCTCTCACAATGGATCAAAATCCATTGTTCTTCCCACCGATTTATATTGAAAATGAGATAGAAGATACTTATGTATCTTTGGCTTTGCAATATGTTGACAAATATACTGAAAATATCTTCAGTTATGTCAACAATATTCCAACACCAGAAGGTGGAACTCATGAAGTAGGTTTCAAGACAGCTCTCACAAAGGTATTAAATGATTTTGCCAAGAAACACAACTTAATCAAAGACAAAGATATTCCTTTCATTGGTGATGACTTTAGAGAAGGATTGGTGGCGGTTTTGTCTGTCAAGATGAAAAATGTTCAATTCGAAGGACAAACCAAGACAAAACTTGGAAACGTTGAAGCTCGTCAAAGAGTGGATAGCGTTTGTACACAAGGTCTCAATGAATTCTTCTCAAGCAAGAAAAATGAAAATATTGGTACAATGATTATCGAAAAAGCTAGAGGTGCTGCAAAGGTAAGAGAAGCTGCGAAGAAAGCAAAAGAACTCACCCGAGCAAAGAACTCAATCGAAGGCAGTATGCTCCTTGGCGAACTTGCCAACTGTACAAGCAGAAATAGCGATATCAACGAACTTTTCATAGTCGAAGGAAAATCTGCAGGTGGATCTGCAAAGCAAGGAAGGGACAGATATTTCCAAGCAGTATTACCACTTCGTGGTAAACCGCTCAATAGTGAGAAGAAACGTATCGATCAAGTTCTTGCAAACGAAGAAATTCGTACAATCATTGGCGCACTCGGTACAGGTATCGGTGAAGATTTCAAACTTGAAAATCTCAAGTATAACAAAATCATCATTTTGAGTGATGCAGACCCAGATGGTATGCATATTCGTTGTATCTTGCTCACGTTCTTCTTTAGATATATGCGTCCGCTTATTACAAACGGAAATGTGTACGTCGGTATGCCACCGCTTTATGGTGTCAAGACCAAAGATCAAATACATTATTGCTACACAGACGAAGAATTGGCAGAGATTACAAAGGATATGAAGAAATACACGATCCAAAGATACAAAGGTCTTGGAGAAATGAACTATGATCAACT
Organism: Clostridia bacterium; assembly: GCA_017505165.1. Classification (GTDB taxonomy): domain Bacteria; phylum Bacillota; class Clostridia; order Christensenellales; family UBA1242; genus Onthoplasma. The sequence goes on along the minus strand of JAFVPU010000159.1, from coordinate 2,958 downwards.
TCGAGACACAACACTCGATCCAGCAAAGAGAAGCATAATTCGTGTTGGAGTTGAAGATGCTGTTGCAGCGGACAGAGAAATCACACTTTGGATGGGCGACGAAATCGGACCAAGAAAAGAATATATCAATAAACATGCCAATTTCAACAAAATTGACGATTTCAATAGTAATACGGAGGAGGAATAATGAGTAAACGTGATAAATTAGACAAAATAAAAAATATTATTCCAACCGGACAACTTATTCACAAAACTGTTGAAGAAGTTATGTCAACATCAATGTTGCCGTACAGTGAATATGTTATTCTCGACCGTGCGCTTCCAAGAGTGGAAGATGGTTTAAAACCAGTTCAAAGACGTATTTTATACGATATGTTGGAATTGGGACTTACTCCCGACCAAGAGTTTAGAAAATGTGCTTTGGCAGTAGGTGATACTCTCGGTAAATTCCATCCACACGGAGATAGTTCGGTGTATGGTGCGCTCACACGTATGGCGCAAAACTTTGTCATGGGCGAGCCTTTGATCGAAGGACATGGAAACTTTGGTTCAATCGATGGAGATAGTCCTGCAGCAATGCGTTATACTGAGTGTAAATTGAGCCCTCTTGCTATGGTGCTCATGAAGGATTTGGACAAAGATACAGTTGATTTTACACTCAACTTTGACGATACAAGGAAAGAACCAAATAATCTTCCAGGATGTTTTCCTAACTTGTTTGTCAATGGTGCTATGGGTATCGCTGTCGGCCTTGCAACAAATATTCCTACTCACAATTTGGGTGAAATGATTGACGGTTGTGTGGCTTATATTGACAATCCAAATATTTCGCTTGACGAAATGCTCAATATTGTTAAAGGTCCAGATTTCCCAACAGGTGGTATGATCTGCTCATCAAACGAGATGAGAGAAGCATATGCAACCGGTCGTGGCAAGGTGGCAATCAGGGCAATATTCCACACAGAAGATGAGAAAAATGGCAAAACAAACATTGTTATCACAGAGATTCCTTATCAGGTCAACAAATCTGATTTGGTAAAGTCTTTTGGAGCACTCAAAGAAAAAATGAAAGACGAACTCAGCGATATTTACGATATCGCAGACGAATCAAGCAGTGAAGGTGTGAGAATAGTCATCACTCTTAAAAAGGACGCTGATGTTGACAATATCATTGCGCTATTACTCAAGCATACAGACCTTCAAATCAATTTCAACTACAATGTAGTTGCGATCGCTGATGGAAGTCCAAGACAACTTGGATTGCTTGATTATTTATCATACTATATTCGTTTCCAAATTGATGTTGTTGTACGTAGAACCAAGTATGATTTGGCACGAGCAGAAGCAAGAGCGCACATTGTTGAAGGACTTTGTGTTGCAATTCAAAATATTGATGAAGTGATCAGAATTATTAAGTCATCTCCAACTGTTGCACATGCAAAGAATAGTTTGATGGCAAGATTTGGTCTCACTGAGATTCAAACTCAAGCAATCCTTGATATGAGACTCAGTCGATTGACAAACTTGGAAGTGGAGAAACTCAACCAAGAGCTTAGAGAACTTCACGAAGCAATCGCTGAATACAAGGCAATTTTGGCAAGCGAGAGAAAGCAATATTCTACTCTTAAGAAGCAACTCCTTGAAATCAAGTCTAAATATGCAAGTGAGCGTAAGACGAAGATAGTGAGTGAGTTTGAAAACTTCACAATTACACCTATTGAGAAACTTCTTGACACAGAGTGTGTTGTTGCTCTCACGAACGATGGCATGAGACTCAAAACTATTGAGATTAAGCAAATGCAAAATGCTCAACCAACCTATGGTTATGATAATATCAATGCTTTGCATGGTGCAATGGCGCATACAAGTATGAATAGTTCGGTTGTCGCTTTCACAAACTTTGGAAACTATTTCAAGTTGAAAGTAAGAGATATCCCTACTTGCAAGTTCTCAAGTAAAGGTACAGCATTGAGTCAAATCACCAATGCGGAAGCAAAAGAGAGAATTGTAGGACTCTTTGATGAGCAGGATATGTTAAGCAATAAAGAACTCGTATTTGTTTCACAAGATGGTTATATCAAACGTATTGAAACAGAAGAGTTCAAAGCGCTGAAATCTGGTAGCCTTGCAATCAAACTCAAAGACTTTGACCGTGTTGTTACTGTTCAAATCAATGACGAATTGCCTTCAATCTTGATGATTGCTGATGATGGTATGGCTGTCAATGTTGAATATAAGACTGCACCTGTAACAAAACGTAACAGTGGTGGTGTTATCGGTATGAGTCTAAACGACAAAGCAAAAGTAATTTTTGCAAGTCAAGTCAACACTCTTGATAGAGCAATGGTTATCACAAAAGATGGCTCTGCAAAGAAATTCAGCCTCAACGAACTTGCAATCAGTGCAAGAAATAGAAAAGGTCTCAAGATCATCACAGGAAAAGAAGAAATCTTCACTGTGATATCTCCAATCGTAACAGGAGAAATTGTTCTTGATACAAAAGAAGGAATCAAACACATTGATGTGAACGAGATTCCTATTCAATCAAGAACAAGTGCTTGCAAACCACTCTTTAAGAAATCAAAATTGACTCTCAAAGAAGCCGGATTATATTTGAATTAAATAAAATTTAAGGTAATGTAAAAATAACAATAAAAAATGGAATGTGAAATTTGACATTCCATTTTTTTATTTAAATATCGCAATAATCAACGTATTCATCTTCTTCTTGTTCTTTCATTTTTTGAATATATTTTTGAGTAACTTCTTCTTGAGTTTTTGAGTGAAAATAAATTGCTGAACCGTATTCAGGGCAAGAACTTACAGTATTATCTGATACAAAAGTAACTTCTTCCCATTTTGATTCTTCTTTTAAATTCTTTACCATAACTTTTTGATCTTTGCATTTTGGATGCTTTTTAATAAATTCTCCTAAAAATTCATACAATTCTTCAATAG
>JAFVPU010000158.1 GCA_017505165.1 Clostridia bacterium | reverse complement strand
ATCAATAATTGCCTTAACTAATTCTTTATTTTCAGTTAATTTAAATTCAATTTTTTGCATTATTTTATATATAAATCGTGCATATATTTTGCACCGATTTCTTGAGTATCGCTTGCTTCAGATATTATCCAAGGAACAATATTCATTTCTTTGATCACTGCAATAAAATCATCAAGATTTGGCATTCCAACTCTGCCATCTGGCATATTTTCGCCATGTTTGAGATGTTTTAATTCTCCCTTTTCTCCATAATTGATTGTATATGCATGAAAATGGATTTGATTGAATTTCTCTGGAATAGAATCTTTCACTTTTTGCAGTTTTTCTCGCATAATATCTTTTGAAACTATACTACCGATTTCTCTTGCGTGAAGATGTGCAATATCAATACATGGATAACAATATTCGCAATTGGCACATATCTCGATAATTTCATCAAGAGAACCAAGACTTGCTGATTTTCCGCCAATTTCAGGATATAATTTAACATCTTTCATGTCAATTTCATGAGTAAATTCATTAACTGCATCAATGAGTTGTTTGATTGCGATTTTTCTACCTTCAGGAGTATTGTCATGCCCACCCCCTGGATGAAAAATAATACGATTGACCCCTATTGACTGTGCCAACTCTATTCCAAATTTCATATCTTTTTTGCTCTTTTCTACTACTGCAGAATTTTTGCTTCCAAGATTGACAAAAAATGGTGCATGGATTGAAAAAAACATACCATGTTCTTTTTCTTTCTTTATAATCTCTTGGTTCTTTTCTGAAATTCTGAAACCATAATCACATTGTATTTCAAGGCCATTTATCCCTAAAGTTCTGAACCAATCAAATAAATTTTCAAATTTTCCTTTATAGTTTGCAGGCACACCGCCAGTTCCAAATACCACAGTTCCTCCTAAACGAAATTTTTGAAAAACTTTTCACGCAATAACATATATTTCGCATTATTAATTCTATAACTATTCACGATTCCTGTCTCAAAAATCTTGTTGAAATAATTGATAGCTTTGCTATCTTTGATGGTTAAAATATTTTGCAAAGAAAGACTGATATGCTCTCTGTCGAAACTGAAACTTCCAAACAATGCATATTCGGAATCTATTGTAATAGCATTGAATTGAATATATCCGTCATACAAGTAAACATTTGCACCAACCATAGCGAGTTCTTTCGCATAAGCACGCGAAGCATAATATTTGCTATGACGATTTGATTTCATTGGTATCATAAGTTTTACATCAATATTTGAATTGATTGCAAACTTGAGCAAAGACATTATGCTCTCTGTTGGAACAAATTCGCAAAGTTGTAATTGGATGCTTGTTTTTGCAGAACAAATTGCTTTAATAAGCAAAAGTTCAATATCTGTATTTACAGTATTCGCAACATATTGCAATTCAACATTATTATTGTAATTGTCAATACATGCAGGCACATAATCAACAAACTTTCCACGAGCAAAGACAGTGTCTTGATGTGCATTCAAATCAATATCTTGAACAACATTTCCTTTCAACTTCATAAAAGTATTGGCAACAATATTTTCGCCAAATAAATGATATTTCTTCACGTTAAAATTGCCCAAGAAAGCAATCTTTGAGTCAATAGTGATAATGTTTCTTCGATTTGAATAAATTCTTCCAAGGGTGTTATATTTTGAAAATCTTCCTACTTTCACTCCTGCTTTTTTCATTGATGACAAGAACCTATGTCCATGCAAATAATCATAAACAAAGAAGACTTTCACCCCATTCTTTGCTTTTTCTATCAAAATATTAACAATATCTTCATAATATTTCAAATTGATATCACTTACTTCAAAGATTATTTTGTTATTTGCAGAATTCAAAGAATCTGACAAGACTGAAATGAATCTGTCATATGTATTGTATATCTCATAATAGTTGTTGTTAGTAACTGTCGAATTGTATGCAAGATTGTTGAATGCAAACAAATCAGAACCAGTATCCAATGCAACATCTTTCATGTTTTTATTTACCAAACCATGGAAGATCGTATCTTCACTATCTTTTTTATTTAGTGATGAAACTTTTTTCATCACAACAATTCGAGTGATTAAATATATTACATAACCAATAACTGAACTAAGCAAAAAAACAACCAACCAAATTATGATATTCTTTGGTTTGTCTCTTTCAAATATGATCATAATTGTTGAAATTACAATAAATAACACAACAAAAAATAATGTAAGAAAAATATTCATACTAATAATATATCAAATATGAAATTTTAAAGCAAGCAATAAAATTTAAATTTAGCTAATTTTATATTTATTTTATATTTAAATATAAAAATTGTTTGAAAATTTGAAATTTTGTGCTAAAATATCAACAAATGCTACTGTGGCTCAGTCGGTAGAGCAATTGATTCGTAATCAATAGGTCGGCGGTTCGATTCCGCCCAGTAGCTCCACACAAGATTTTGTCTTGTGTTTTTTTGTTTAAGTTGTCCTATTTTTGAATATAATATATATATGAGAAAATATGCAATTATTTTGCTACTTAGCGCTTTTTTCACTTTTTCGCTTGCTGGATACAAGTTATTTTTGGTTGCCACCCACCCTGTTAAATACCAAAAAGAAATTGTCATTGCATCACAAAAATATAATCTTGATCCCAGTCTTGTTGCTGGCGTTATAAAAGTTGAAAGTTTTTATAATCAATATGCTAAGTCAAACAAAAATGCGTGTGGTCTAATGCAAGTTAAATTATCAACCGCAGAATATATGTCTGATATTTACAATATTGCTCAACCAAATGATTACTCTCTTTATCATGTTGAAAATAATATAGAGTATGGTTGCGCATATTTGAATTACCTTTCAAAAAAGTTTTCAAACTTAGACACTATACTTGCAGCATACAATGCTGGTGAAACTACTGTAAGAAATTGGTTAAATAATCCTGAGTATTCAATTGATGGAAAAACTCTTAAAAAAATACCATATAAAGAAACTGAAAATTATATCAAAAAAGTCAAAATAAATATGAAATTTTATATGAGAATATATTAAAATTATTCCATTATTTTTTTGCGTTTAAATATAAATATAAAACTTATACAACTCAGCATAATTAAGACATATAAGGCACTAAACAAACTTGAAATTATATATAAATATTTAACCAAAAAATCATATCCAAAACTTGATAAAAATAAATTAAAAATGATAATTAATAAAATAATTAGTATTGATTTTTTATTTTTTATGCAAATTGAATAAGTGTTGTACAAACTGATAATAAATGTACAAACAATCTCAATACAAAGAGCAACAAAATATATGTAATAAAATGAATTTGATACGTTTTTGCTTAATTCCAACATTGGCATTTGAGAAGAAAATTTGCTACTTCCAAAAACCAAAAGATTGCATAAAATTATTATCACGACAGAAATTATTACAGCGAATTTTGATTTGAAGTGTGTTTTCGTTTCAAATAGAATTGGCAAAGCTACTATGAAGTTATTGACTCCGAACAATATTGCATAATAT
>JAFVPU010000157.1 GCA_017505165.1 Clostridia bacterium | reverse complement strand
TAGAGCGAAATTTAATAAAGTGATTGTATTTAATAGAGTGATAAATGGTAGAGAAATAAAAATGACATTATTTGATATTGTGGCTAAAACAATAAATAATCGTAACTTTATGAAGAGATCATACTCATTTAATTCTAAAAATGAAGATGTATTTTCGATATTTAGAGGTTTTGATTTCTATGAATCTGACGATGTCGACGTCGGTAAAATCGAATTATTCCTAAATCATGTGAGAGAAATCATTGCCTCTGGTAATGATGTTATGTATAAATATATAATTTCATGGATTGCTTATTTAATTCAAAATCCTGGAAAAAAGACGAAAACTTGCTTGTTATTAATTGGAGATCATGGAGTTGGAAAGACCATATTCACAGATGTAATTGCTAAATTATTTGGAATATATGCGGATAATATATCAGACATCGAATCAATTGCAGGCAAATTTAACGATAAATTAGAAAATAAAATATTATTAGTTATAAATAATTTAAATGATCGACGTTTTAAAATTAAAAGTATGATGAATAGAATAAAAAATTATATATCTGAAGGTACCGTACTTATAAATAAGAGATATGTAGATCTATATCAAATAGAGAATGTTTCGAACTTCATTATCACTACCAATAATAAATATCCAATTTGGATCGAAGAAGGTGATTGGAGGCATGTTGTGTTGGACGTTTCAGATAAAATGAAAGATAATGTCGACTATTTTAGTAAATTATCCAATTCATTAACAAATGAATTTTATGAAAACATATTTAATTATTTCAGAACATATGATATAGAAGATTTTGATCCTATACCTGTTCCAGAAACCAGAAGAAAAGATCATATAATGAATAGTAATAAATATAATTTTACATATTATATGAATGAAAATAGAGATAAATATTATCCAAATGGCATATTCACTTCCTTTTTAGCAGCTTATGATTCATATGCAGAATTTTGCAAAAGAAAAGGTGTGTATTATACATTGGGTGCAGTACAGTTCAAAAAAATATTAGACGAATGGTGTGATTTTAAATTACAGCGCGAACAAAATAATGATGAATCATGTGAATTCTATGTTTTAAAAGCCGATCATCTTGACGAGGAATCTGTGGTTCCTCGTTAATGCTCACCAGTTAAAGCATTGATTTCGACAGAAGTTAAGAAATCACCAGGAGCACTTGCTGTGTCATAAACACATGAAGCGATTGATGATCCATGAATCTTATTCAATGGGAACATTTGAACTCTTAATGATAATTTCGCATCTGACGATAAAGTATAAAATATCAACGTTTTTGGTGATTGCAAAACATCAGGTTCAGTCAATATGATCACTGAATCGCCAGAATTTATGATCTTATAATCTTTCAGATATTGAGTCGTTTCTTTATGCAATCTTATCGTCGTTCCAGTGAAATTATTCGGAATGATCGTTTCTAAATATCTATGCGATCCTATAGAAACAATATTATCTCCACAAATGGAAGAATAAATGAAATTATTTATTCCACTGAACGAAGCAATTGACCAATAGAATTTTATATCATTTGCTGTCGTATTTATATAGCCGACATTTATTATTTTATTTTTTATCTCATTATTAAGGATCCTTCTTTGAAACAATCCTTCTACTTTTCCATCGACGACCATCAAAATCGTCACGAGATATTGAGAATTTATATTTAAAATATCAGAATCCTTAACGACGTCCAAATCTAAAATAAGTCTATAAATACCGAAATTTGGCAATAAACTTTTTAACGTATATTTATTGTTATAATCATCGCTGGCATTATAAAAGTCTTCAATTTCATTATAGAAATTATCTTTGAATTGGAATATTGCTGAGCTTTTTTTGCAAATGCCATTGAATGTTCTTAAAATAATTGCGTTTTCTGGCAACATATTATATAAAATAAGTCTATTATTCTTCACATCAGAGACTATAGATTGCTCGATATTTGAATTCGCTTTATTTACTATATCATTTTGCGTTAATTGGCCAGTTTCTTCTCTTATTTGAGGTGATTTATCTAATATTTCATTGACTATCTTACTGGTATTCTTTGTCGTCGTTCCAATATAAGAATATATATCTTCTGCTGTTGGATGTTCGGGAAATTTAGTATATTCATCAATCTCAATATTAAATCCTGGAACTCCATCAAGAATCGCCGATATAACATCAGGATGAATTGTTGGGAAATGCGTTGCTCTCAAAAATCCATGGAAAATCTCTTTAGAATCCAAAGGAATAGGACCATATATTTTTGGAGAAATTCCAGCATTTTGCCAATCACTATTAGTTTTTGGATTTGTTAACACGTCCATATGCAAAACTGGCGTTTTGCATGATGATAAAAATATGGCGAATAATAATTCGCCATCTAAAAAATAACGGGCAATGAGATTGCCCGTTAAAAGTCATCAACACTCGGATTATTGAAATGAGCAATCTTCAATTGTTCATCATTAGAAATCATCAACAGAGGGATTATTGAATGAATAATCTCTGATTATCCATAATTAGAAGTCATCAACTGATGGGTTGTTGAATCTTTTTCTTTTGGATGAATGAGAAATCTTTGGTTTCTCATAAACAATCTTTGGCTGATCACGATCATGATCAGTCTTTGGTTTCTCATTCCCCACCGTTAATTTAGCATGAGCAATCTCCGATTTTTCATCCTTACTGCTCTGCGAATGCAGAGCAGCTCCAAATGCATGACCATCAAAAACGGCATTATATATTTTCTTTCTATCTTCATTGCTTAATATACCTTTCTTTTTGGCATCTCTTAATATATATGCGGTATATAATATACTATTGATCGACATATTGTCATCGTCGAATTTATAGCCATATTTATCGGCAACTTTCTTTATTTCATCTTCATTGAAACATTTGAATTCCATTAATCCGTCGCTCAATCTTATGATATCTATCTTATCGAAGTCAATGAATTGCTCGATTTCTTTGAAAAATTCGAATATTCTTGCAACATTCATCTTTTGCATATATTCTTTGCATGCGATAGGAGCATTTTCTGGCGCTTTTACTGGATTGCCATTCTTATCACAAATAGCGTCGACATAAAATTCAAGGAAACATCTTTTGGCATCTTTAAAATCAAAGAATCCTAAAGCCATCAAATTTAAAACATAAAGTTGCATATAAGCATTCTTTGATTTAATCAATTGAGTTTGCTCAATCACCACAGGAGAAGCTTTAGCTTCTCCTGCATATATATCGTGCCATCGCATATGTTTTGGATAAATAGTCCAAGTTTTTATTGCTGAATTTAGATAGGAAACAATATTTTTCATTAAATCATATTTATTATCCAATTGAGATAAAGCAATATCTCTGAAAGTCATTCTTATTCCATAAAGCGTTGGATAATCAAAAATAAGACTAACGCGGCCATTAGGTTTATCCAACTTTGCTCCATAAATCTTTGAAAATCCAGTCATCTTTGATGATTGAATCGCATCTTCGATAGCTTTTGGTGGATTTGAATCATAAATTGATGGATTTGGAATTTTATAGACTTTAACTTCATAAAAATTTTTATCTTTTTTTGCAATATAGCTATCTATTATACCTTTATCGGGTAAAGCATCGACTTTCACAAACTTAAAGTCATCAAACGATGATTGTTTGCTTATCAATTCTATGTCGATTTCCATTTATTTTTGCTATCTTATCTTTTTATAAAAGATGAAAAGTCAAAATGCAAAAGACATTTAATCGTACTAAATCTATCAGACAACTTGTTGATAATCTTTCATATCCAGAATATGTTAAGACTAGAGCTGAAATTCATGCTCTCAATCCAGAGAAGATCGGTTTATTTGCCGAAGTTTATACTACTTATCTCTATAGTATGAAACCAGAAATTTTCAAAAGCAAAGAAGCTTTAAATAAATTCTTATCTAAGGATGATAGCACTATCACTTCAGATAAAAGAAGTGTTGAACTTCGTGCTTTCAATAAATTATGGAATACTATTGTTGCCAACAATCAACACATCAGGTCGACATTGACTGATAAAGATAAGAAACTTATTTATAAATCAACATTCTTTGAATCAATCAAAGGAACTGATGTCAAACAATCTCTTAGATGCAAAGAAGACGATAGCAAAAAGATTTTCATCACTTGCTTAATTAAAGCTTATGAAGATATTTATAAGGCTCTTGCTAGATATCCAGAATTCAATTCTGAAGATCACGTATTTGGCACGAAAATTACTGATGCCGAAGTTCTTGCTAATGATTTCGAATTTGGAAGACTCTTTAATGAAGAATTATATAAAGAAAAATCCAAGAAAACAAGGAAATATGTCAAGAAGCAAACTGACAATGAAATTGTTAGAGAAGAACCAAAGGAAGTTCAAAGAGAAGCTCCTAAAGAAATCGAACTTGAATTTGACGTTCCAATCGATGCAAATGATCAACCATATGAACGCAAACTTGAAGTTGCTGAATTCAATAAGAAAGTCGTTAGCACTGTAAAATCTTTATTATATGATAGAATCGCCAATAATACTATAGATTTAATTTCCATCTTCAATGGAAAACAGCCACTTTCTATCTTCAATCAGACTTCAGATGAAAAAGAAGATGAAGAAATAGAACCAGTCAAATTAGACTTTGTTGATTCTGATTTACCAAACATCATTCCAGGTGTTTTCAAACCAACTGATGTCGACGTTAAATCAGCATTCAAATCTTTAGAAAACGAATTCAATGCTTTAGTTAAATGCGAACTCAAATCAAACATTGTTAAAACTGTCAAATTCCCAGTTAAATCAGCTATGATCAGAGATGTCGCAATGATTGCTGAAGTAAATGCTAGAGAAAAAGATATTCCATTATATAAGATTTTATCTTCCGATGCTGCTAAACCAAAGAATGTTGTTATAAACGCAGCAATTATTAAACTTGCCGTCGAATCATATATTGAGAAACTCAACAATATTTCTATTATTCGTTCTCCAGGTTCTTATATTGATAAATTCTTTGCTGTTTGCTTAAATCCATATCAGGATGTTCAAAAAGTAAAGAATTCCACAAAAAGAAGAGGTAGAAAACCAAGGCAAATAGCTGAATCAGAGGCTCAACCTGAAGAAGATGTCGAAGAATATGAAGATGTCGAAGAG
>JAFVPU010000018.1 GCA_017505165.1 Clostridia bacterium | reverse complement strand
TTAGAAAAGGGTATTGTCAAAAATGCTGATGAAGAATTACTGGGCTCCGAACCAGACAATAATGAATCTGTAAAGGAAGGGTAATTAAAACATGGCGGAAAGAATTAAAGACAAGAATGTCTCTGAAGCGTATATAGAGAGTATGGCTAGATATAGTATCGTAAATAACTATTCTAGAAATATTCCTGACGCTAAAGATGGACTTAAACCTGTACAAAGACGATTGATATATGATATGGCTTTCGTAGAGAGAGCTGTAAATTCTCATATTAAAAGTATGACAATATCTGGTTCTGTAATTGGTAAATTCCATCCACACTCTGCCGATTCTGTATATGGTGCGATGAAGCCATTGGCTAATCCATTTGAATGTAAGGTTCCGTTGATTATTCCACAGGGTTCTTTTGGTAATATTCAGGGTGACCCAGCATCTGCTCCAAGATATACAGAGGCTAGACTTAGTCCATTTGCAATTGATTGTGTAATTGCTGGATTGAATGTAAGTAAATCCATTGTAGAATGGAGAGAAACGTTTGATAATAGAAGTGAAGCACCTATCTATTTCCCAGCAACAGTTCCGTTGTTGCTTATCAATGGTTCCACGGGTATCGGATTAGGTATGACAGTTGACGTGCCACAGCATAACTTAAATGAGGTTGTAGATGCAACAATCAATCTTATTGACAATCCTAAAGCAGACGTGGTATTGATACCTGATCATTGTTTACCATGCGAAATCATTGATACTGATTGGAAAGAGATCTGTAATAAAGGTTACGGTTCTTATAGAGCCAGAGCAATTATTACAACTGGAGAAAATAAGAAAGGTAACCCTGTTCTTACTATTAAATCTCTTCCGACATATGGAACAGAAACAATCAGACTGCAGATCGAAAATCTTGTTGCTGAAGGTAAATTACCTCAGGTAGTATCTGTGGATGATGAAACGAGATTAAACGATATCAATATCGTTGTAGTGTTAAAGAAGGGTGCAGATGCAGCATATGTAAAAGAAGCACTTTTCAAATACACATATTGCGAGAGAAGATATAGCGTAAACTTCAATGTAGTTGATGGTGTGCAGAATATGAGAATGTCTTATAAAGCATATCTCGAAAACTTCATTCAGTTTGCAATGTCCAACAAATTCAGAGAGTGTTGCGCTAAGTTCTCTGAGTTGAAAACAAGATTCCATAAACTTGATGCTTTTATTAAAGCATTATCTTCTGGAGAAATCAATACAATCATTAAGAAGATTCAGAAGAGAAAAGAAACTGGAGATAAAGAGCTTATTGAATATCTTATTACTAATATTGGTCTTACAGATATTCAGGCAGAATATATCATCAATACATCTATCAAACAGTTATCTCTTGGTCATCTTGCTAAATATAGAAAAGAAGCAGATGATATTATCAAAGAGGCAGCTATGATTGAGAAGATGATTAAAGATGACGATCTCATCAAAGAATCTGTAAAAGCAGACTTGCTATATGCTAAACAGAAGTATGGATCTCCAAGACTTTGTAATGTAATCAAAGTGTCCAATACAGGAAATATTCCTCAGGGTACATTTAAGATTGTAATTACAGAGAATAACTACGTTAGAAAACTTGGC
>JAFVPU010000156.1 GCA_017505165.1 Clostridia bacterium | reverse complement strand
GCCACATTATCGTGATAAACAAATTACAACCCGGGTCAATACCCGGGTTGTTTATATTATTAAGGAGGAATTAAAATGATAATTGAAGGTTGTGCAAGTCTGGAATCATATTTCCTGAAGTTTATAAATGAAGAGTTCCGTAATCTAATGGACAATGATTTCAAAGATGTATTTAAGGATGTCCCGTATAAGGTTAGTATAGGATGGTTATCTTGTATAGATCATGCATGGGATACTATATGTAGATACAAAACAGGTCATCTGACCAGAGAGTATGTTAGAAATAAATTTGAATATCTCCATAGGATTGAATACACAACTAATTTTGAAAGTTCAATAGATGCAATAGAAAAAGATGGCTTAATAACAATAAAGCGACTAATGGTAATTGTTAGAGTTGATGCATTGAATAAGACCATTCTTGATAATATAAGTAATTTAGAACGTGTAAAAGAATGGATTAAGGTTGTATTAAGACATGAGATTGGTCATCTCATACATTATAAAACTTTCCACAATGCACCATTGAAAGAATATACGGATACTTTCAAACAGCGTCATGATGAACTTGATGAATTTGAAAAATGGGTAGACAGTCTGGATGAAGTTGACCCAGATGAGTATCTTCGTAGATACCATTCAATCGCAATGGAAGCTATGGCTGATGCATTTGGTGGAATAACAGTTGATGATGTCATAGCTAATGAACCCAGGATACCTTCCGATAAAGGTTGTAAATATGAGATAAAAACTTTATAGTATATAGAGGAGGTGTGAAGATGTCATCAAAACAATTTGCGAGAAATATTGGTCGAATTAAAAAGATGCAGGATTTCTGTCATGATAGAGGACTACATGTACGATCAATATCAGATGATGAGGAACCGGTCAGTATAGCCATTGATGCTATAAAAGAACTCATTGATCGAAATAAGAATATTTCCACTTCATCAAACAACTCAGATACAGAATCACGTGGGATTATAATGCCTGTCGACATATACTTTGATGGTGATTTAATCGCTTCAGGTAGAATTCATGTTGCTGATGCAGAGAGCATTGTTGATCTTGATGATCGATTCATGGTTGATACGAAATTGAAGTATAATGGTCATAGAGATAAGAATATCAGTAAATGACAACAAATAGATTACAGAAAGAAGGTGATGCCAATGAAAGCTAGTGGTTTTGAAGTTACGGTTAAAACAACATCGGTGACGGTTTATCCGGGTGAAGAATCATTTGAACTATTACAACCATTATTGAATCTGATGACATATGAGGATGAGTATGTTGAAGAAACAAGAACGTTGGGTTTTATTTACGATAGTAAGTCGGATATACTTCATCTGCATAAAGGTGTTGATCTGAATTATTTAAGACGATTACTTGGTGATGTCAAATTCAATGTACAACAGCATGATGATTTCGAAGAAATTAAATTCAAATATGAAGAGATTGTTTCACCTAGAAACAATGATCAGGTTGATGTTATTGATTTCATATCCGGTAACAGAGGTCATTCTAACAATCTAAATGTTAACCAGTTATTCCTTGTTAAGAAACCCGGCTTCGGTTAACTGGTAAAACCTATTGTTCAGGTGTAGGATTGTGTAAGTATGGTGTAAAGACGTTAATCATTATGCATCGAGATTCATTGAGAAATCAGTGGATGGATTCGTTGTATAATATGTGTGGTATGAGTAATAGAGAAGTTTATGAGATAATAAGTTCGAATGAAATATATAACATCGCTCATAATAGGCATGATCTTGATTATGACGTATACTTGATGACACACGCAACTCTGAGAGCTGGTTTAAAAAGAATTGGGGATATGAGTATAGCCAAGAACATTGGCAAAAACTTAAAGATTGGATTGAAGATTATTGATGAAGCACATCTGGAATTCAGGAACATAATACTGATTGATTCAATCTTTAATGTTAAACGTAATCTGTATTTAACTGCAACTGATGGTCGTTCAAATAAGGATGAGAATTCTATATTCAAACACGCTTTTTCTAATGCTGAATACTATAAGCCATCAGCATTACTCGATAATGGTTTACCTAGTAAATGGGTTGAGTATCATTCCATTGAAATAAATAGCTACTGTAAACCATACATCTACAAATTCAGAGTAGCCGGTGGTCGAGGAATGAATCCAGCAACGTATGGCAAATGGGTCATTCAGTACGATAAAGCGAAAACACATCTGAAATGTTGTCGAGATATATTGAAAGAGATATATGAAAGAGATGATAAAGCTAAGGTGCTTGTATTCATGCCATTGATTGAATTGTGTGTGGAAGCTGCGTATTTCTTCACAATGGAATTGAGTTATGATGAAGCTTTTCAGTTTGATCTAAATATTAAAACAATCAATTCTAGGAATTCAAAACATGAAAATGAATTGAATAAACGTGCTGATGTTATAGTAACTACAATTGGATCATGTGGTACAGGAACCGATATTTCTGGTATAACTGATATCATCTCATGTTCTCCATTCGTTTCATCTATAACAGCAGAACAGGTATTTGGTAGAATCAGATACTGTGGTAAAGTATGTCATTATTATGACATATATGATGTATCAGTTCAGATGGATAGATTCTGGCACAAGAGTAGATCTAGAAAGATAAAGCAATTGGCATTGAATGTTAAAGAACGTTCATGGGTTGATGATGATCGACAAAAATAACAGTAATAGAAATCAGAGGGCTCAAAGCCCTCTGATTAAACCTATTATTTTGATTTTTCATACATATATAATTTATATGTATAAGTGATACCAGTGATATTGGGATTACTTTGCACTTGAATCTTCGGTGGTATTAAAAATTTTTGGCGGTGGAGGACAATCAGGGAACACTATTTCCGGATCATGTTCTTTCAATCTCGCTTCCAGCCATGAGACATATCTATGATTATCATAGATGATCCATTCCATCAACGCCTGTAATTTGTTATTGAGTTCGTCTATCTGTCGAGACAACTCATCGTTACGTTGGCGAAGCTTAGTAGAATCTTCATTCTGAGCCTTGGAAATCTCATGTAATCTAGAACTGATAAAGTCTATGTCTGCTCTCTTCTCCTCATTAAGCAAACATTCAGATTCAGTATCTATCTTATCAGACTCAGCATTAGTCTTCTTGGCTGTTATTAGAGTAGATATTAACGCACTGATACCACCAGAACCCAGTATAGCTACTATAATAGCTACTACTAACTCAACTGTCATCGATAGCACATCCTTTCATTGATATTATTTATACATATTTTCATATGTCTAAATTACATGGATGTATTTTGATGATATTTCGAGTGAATTATCATGATCAGTCAGTAACATTATGATATGATGGATAATGAACAAGTTGTCCATCTAATGTAACCCTTTTCAGTGTATGTAAATCATGATAAACAAAACAATCGTGACATAAGAGGACAGTCCAAATGTATCTTCATTTTAGGCATATCATCATTCGACATAAGAAGATACATGTAAACCAAAACTTTAATCAACGAAAGGAAGTTTAAAAACATGATTAAATTCAAAAACGAGGGAAAGAAATCGGAAGGTGTCATACGACACAAAATAACAAGAATTATACTACCATTAATGATTCCGATTATAGGTATATGTAGTACAGCTCTGATGAAGCCTTTTTCAACGGGAGGATCAGACCCTGATCATTTGGAGGCAGTTGTAATAGGTACATCGACTAATACAACTACAACATCCACAATGACTACAGCTACCACCAAGACGACAAAGACAAGCAAGACAACTGACACAACTGTTACTAATACAACAACGCCTGTTGTTAATAGTACAAAGAAAAAGTCGTCAAAGACCTCGTCAAAAACAACAACAAAAACTGAAAGAACAACTATCGACGAAGTAGTTGATATCGAAACAGAAGATACTGAGGTATCTACTGAAGAAACAGTTGAAGAAACAACCACAACGGTTAAAGAAGAACCGTCTGAGGAAGTCACAACTGAAACCGAGATCAACGAAGAGATCGATAAAGAAAAAGAAGAGGTAGTTGAAACAGTGGTTTTCAAACCATCTACGAAGTACGTACATAGAAGCACGTGTCATTGGGTAGATGATACATGTTATGATGTAACTTCAGATGACGGTATAACAGCATATGTATGTTCAGAATGTAATCCTGACATAGATGTGACGGTTCTTGAGAAACCTGTGAGCAACATACCATCAACAGTAATCGAAGTAACAGAATACGAATACATATCTTTATGCAATCTGGTCGCAGGTGAATATGGAAGCGACTGGGTTAGCGTATATGATAAGGGTGCTGTTGTCGCTTGCGTTATCCATAGAATGTGGGATGGACGTTGGGGTGGCACAGACATCATCAGCGTTATAAACGCTCCTGGACAGTTTGATGCAAAGTATTGTGCATCATACTATACCAGCAAAGTAACTCAGAGTTGTAAAGATGCAGTTACCTATGCACTTAACAACATGGATGATTATGAATATTATGTTGATCCATGGGGAACATCCCATTACAATATAATGTCATTCTGGGGTGACGGAACATATAACTACTTCCGTTAAACCAGCATCCGGAGGGTTACATCTATGAAGAAGGGTAAACAGTTAGCAGTTGTCGAAATATCCAAATGTGTGGTAACTGCTAAAACAACTGATGGTTCGAATGTAAAGTTATCTAGAAATGAACGAAATGTTCTCTCCAGATATAGAGAACCGGATTACGTTGAGATTATCAAAAAGACTTTTGGTAATCCCAATGTATTATCAGATGACTTCACTGTTATAAAGAACGGTGAGGTTAAATTTACATGCACAAAATAATGATGGATGATAGTGGTGGCCAAGCCACCACTATCTCATCGTTAGTTACTCTTCTTCACTTCCAGCTTCTGTTTCATCAGGTACATCTAATGGGACAGAGCTTTCACATAGATCATCCATCAACGAGGATACATCGATACTGTTCGGCTTCTTCTGCTGAACATATATCTGATGAACACCTGTTGCGGATGAACCCGCGGCGATTCCTATGAATATCGCCTCGATCAAGTTAGAGCCCATATCAACAGATGGGGTAAAATATCCAGCGATTCCGAGTATAATGCCATATACTACAGAAAAGATGGGTATCCATTTGGATATGTCTCTCTTGAGGAAATTTGTAGCAAAATATTTTGTACCCTGATTGAGTACTGCTACAAAAGACGTGATGGTTATTATTGAGAACTGCATAAAATCACCTTCCGTAGATATATTTATCAAGATGCTTAGGGTACATCTTATTTATCAGTGATAAATATAGATGGTGTTCTACATATATATTGTTGATGGGGACATGTGTCAATAGTATAAGGAGGTGTTTGCATGTTTGATAATATCCCACTGGATACTCATATCACTAAGAATACATCGGACAAGAGTAATGTTAGTGATATGATATCATCCGTCAAAGTTGAAGAAACTAATCCATTGAAGATTGGTGAAGCTAAGAAGAACGCTCAACAAATACTTGATGGGTGTTCAATTAAAAGGAGGAACTTTAAAAATGGAAAAAAATGAAAACATGAACAATCTTGAAAACAATGAGGATTTACTCAGAACTGATTTTAGGTTTGTATCTATAACTGGGTGTGAGATAAACTTTTCGATGAAACCGAGTGACATTGAATGGATGACAGCGAATAATGCATTCGAACATTTTAAAAATAACATTGTTGGAATATCACATGATGTTGGAGAAGTTATCTGCCTTCTTGATAGTGATGAACGATCCAAAAAGGTGGAAGAATTGTACACAAAGATCAGGGAAGATTTATATGGTTTCGGTCTTGATATAGATTATGATGATCACCTCCACAATCTCGATGCAACAACTAAGATGGTTATTGTTGCTCATGATCTAATTCATTTATACGAGACATTGATAGATAATTTTGATTATTCAAAGACAATTGAGATGATCAGATCTATATTACCGATTGAAGAAGCTGATAACTCTCCCAGTAATGGTCTCAATAAGTTATCAGACATTGAAATAGATCCTTTTGACACAGATGAAGATGATGATACAATAGTTTTTGATCGCACTTATGGAGGATTAGCAGATGATGATACAGACGAGTGTTCTGATACTGAGGATGATGATTATCCTATCCCACCGATGATGGGTAAGACTTATGGAGGATCATCAGATGAGTAAGTTTGTTTATTACTGTGAAAGTACACGTGTAGCCAATGATGCTACACGTGTACCTCTTGACAACAAGACTACTGATGCTATCCATAAACTAATTTATGACAAATTTCCTGATTGGAAAAATGATGAATTAGTGATATTCCTCAACAACGATTTTGTTGACCTGTCTCTGATGGATAGCTCTAAGACAAACCAAGATTTATGTTTTTTGGGTGAAAATATTCGTTTCAATCTCAGCAACTGTTCATTAGTCATTTTCGGTCACGATGCAGTTGTATCAAAAAATTGCATTTTAACTATGCTGGTGGCAGAATTATACGATATTCCGATTATTGAAATGGATGAAGTTAAAATGAGAGATACCTATAATTCAACCAGTATAATGCAGAAATTCAATATGATGAAAATATAGGAGGTATATTATGAAGATAATAAAACCAGGTATTATGTTTATTGAGGATATTGATGGTGATTATATCCTCAGGAAGATTGAGAAGATGGGTAGAATCTGTTATCAGAGTGAACCCAAAGGTGAACCCGAGAAGTTCGTCAGAAATCTCGTAAAGAGGGGACATGATAGTGTCCTTGAACATGTTCAGTTATCATTCATTGTAACAACTGATAGAGGTGTTCTTGCTGAATGGACACGTCATCGCAAAGCGTCATACTCTGTAGAGTCAACTAGATACTGTAATTACGGAGGTAATGAGATTGAGTTTATTGAACCAATTGAGATGAAAGACAGTGATCAGTTATATGCTTTATGGGTGAATTCATGTCAGGACGTTGAAGAACGTTACAATGATATGATTGATGCTGGTGCTAAACCTCAGGAAGCACGTTCTGTACTTGACATGTCTTTAAGAACTATGATGGGTATATCCATGAACTTGAGAAGTCTCAGAAACTTCTTCAGATTGAGATGTGACAAAGCTGCACATCCTCACATCAAAGAGCTAGCTATTCCTCTTCTTTTATTCTTCAAAGAAAGAATTCCTGTTGTGTTTGACGATATCGGATACGATGAAGAATTCTATGAGAAATATATGAAGGGTTCGTATAAAGAATATATTATTTATGATAAGGAGAATTTCATATGACAATAATACATGGTAAAGAATTTTCAGACATTTGTGCAGCAGCAGTATGTATATGTGAGCTCTCTAGTACTTTTGAGCGTGAACACAATGCTTTCACAGTTTCATCGAACGAGGATTTTGTTAATATACTCAATGATGAAAAGTTAGTGATTGAAGAAGAAGGTCACAATAGTTTGATATGTCTCATAGGAATAGATTTTTCTGATGATGTACGTGGATTTGTAAACAAAGCAATCCAGAATAAGTATCGTGTCATCTACATCAACACAAGCGATTTCAGACCGGATGAATCCCTCAATATCATCAACTTCTCATCTTTCTGTAAGAATGATATATCTACCGCTTTACTCGCATGGACATATGCATGTATGAATCCTGACGAAAGGGTTAAATGTAACACTGTTGCATTTGACTATGCTATGGGTAGAACACATGTCGCATTTGATATGGTTGATAGAGAATACTCTGTTCCCGCAGTAATCAGATGTGTCGACGATGAAAACAATGAATTTGTTACAAACGTAATGAACATGAAATCAGATGATCCCGATGAACTCAACTGGAGAGAAGACCCTACTGATAAGAAATGGGGAGATATCATATACTATGGAGATCGATTAGTTTATGGCATCGCTTCAACTAAAAAAGATAATGTATGATGTTTACATGGTGGGGTCTAACCCCACCATGTTACACTTTAACTCTTTATTATTTTTTCTAACGGTGTGTCAACAGGTTCGATACCATTTAATGTCTGTGCCAATCCGATGTTCATACCGTGAGAAATATCTTGGAAAAGTACAGATTGAAGAACTCCAGCTCGCTGTACAGCCTCACGGAATCTTAATTTTTTATAAGACATTTGATCAATGTTTGGATTTGTACCATATGCTTTAGCGAATGTGTCATTACCTTCACGACACACACGTCGAGCCAAGAGTTCATAAGTAATAGATGGACCTGTTAAATCCTTCTTGTTTATGTCCAGACATCTGAACATCAGCTCAGTCATAAGGTTATATGGTATCTGTGGTGTCTTGCTATGAATGTATACTTGGTTGATGAATCGTTCAACGTTAGTAACATTCTGAGCAATCTGCATATAGCATACATCCGATTCAGGTTCATATGATATTATGTAATTATCGATGTCCTCCTGTATATCACTATATATATTGAATGATATCATCGCAGGAACTGTCATCATTGTTGATAATACTTCCTTATCGTTTTTGTCATAGAATTTAACTGGGAATACACCCATACAAGTAACACATGTAGCTTCCTTAACAAAACCAGCTATAGCATCATCTTCTATCAATTTAGGAATGAAAAATTTCATCGTTAACTTATTACGCATTAGGCCATTGTCAAGAGTAAAGTAATCATTCTGATGTAGGAATATTAAATCCTTACTGATTATTCCGGCTGATTGTGATAGGTCGTGTTTCGATTTGAGTTTCAAGTTCAGTAACTTCTGTGTTATTGTAGTAACGAGTAATCCCACCTGAGTTACACCAAGATTGTGGAATACCTTACCAGCACATTTACCACAGATTGCATTATTAGTACAACACTGTGGAGAGTATAGTTGAACTGTCTTTCCGACAAAATTATCAATATTATCAAGTGTCGTTAATACCTTCTTGCCGTTTTCATTGATATATCGGTATATGACGTATTGTTTATTTCCATTATTTATTGTAAAAGGAATCGTCACCTTAGTACCACAATCACTATTTGGATCAGGATCAATATGTTCAGATTGAAGTAGGGCTAGTATGATCTTAGCCATATATCCAGCTTCAGCAGTACCAACAGCTGATGGATATGCACCAGCAACGACCGAGTTTGCGAAAGCTGGTATATTATGTTTATTAATACCACCCATCAATGAACTATCAACAACGTCATATTTTTTCGAGATCTCATTGAATACTGCACCTCTCATGACGTTGATAGTTTTATAGTTATTATCAAGATTACCATCGCCTGATGCATATAGGTCATAACCGTAATCACCTTTAAGGTTTTCACGAACCATACTCATCAGTTCTTTTTCGATCGTGTTAACAGCTATAATCTGTTTAACGGGATTATCAGACTTAATATCATTGTCATACTGCTTCAGTAGTTCAACTTTTCTCTTTTCAACATTATCCATTGGACGAATGAGAGATGGGGATATCGCCGTCGATAGAAACGCTGATGACCAGAATCCAAGTCTGTCTCGTGAATCAATATAGTTACCTAAATCTTTTGTAGTTATTATGTCGGATATAACCAGATTATTTACAGCAGTATTAAGTTTCTCGAGATTCTTGCTATTTAACGGGTTATTCCAATATCCAAGATGCTGTATGATCCCTGTTCTCTCGAGAACATATCTATTGAATAAAAGTTTACCCATTGTCGTTTCAACTTTACCCTTGATCCACTTGTATTCTTTTTCAGTTAAAATAATCTTTGTGGTCGGTTCATAGTTTGCCTGTTTATAGATATTATTAGATCTCTCATGATGTGCTGCAAACATTTCTTCCACAAATGTTTTATTTATACTATTTACATCAACATCTAATAATCTGTCAAGACCTGGGTTGTTACTCATAATATATCATCTCCTATTATTTATGAATTTCATATATATATTGTTTTAGTGAGTGATGGATCTTAGTATCCTATCACTCACCGACTTTACAAGGAGGTGATTTGTTTTTATGTTGACACTTGTT
>JAFVPU010000155.1 GCA_017505165.1 Clostridia bacterium | reverse complement strand
GGAAGAGAAGAATATAATAATGACAAAGATTTTGATGGACCATGGGGTATTTATGACAAACCATTCCTACAATACACAGCTTCTCAATTAAACCGATATAACGAACCTTTTGCAGCTGTCATTTTTACCTTATCGTCGCATCATCCATATTCATTGCCAACAGATTACACTATCACAGAACCTAACGAAAACACTCCTTTTGAAAACACTGTGACATATGTTGATAATGCTTTAAAAGACTTCTTCAGTGTAGTTTCAAATTATGATTGGTTCGACAACACAATATTTGTAATCACCGCCGACCATGTAAATCCGGAGCATAAATTTGATGAATTTAAAAACATCTACGGTTCTTATCGTGTCCCAATTGCATTTTATGCTCCACAAATAATTGAAAACAAACACGTCAATGAAATTGCACAACATATTGATATAGGACTGTCTGTCTTGAGCCTACTGAATATTAATGACACCATATTCAGTTTTGGAAGAAATTTATTTAACAGCGAACAAGAAGAAACGTTTATTGGTTTCTCAAACAACATATACCATTTCTATGACGGTAAATTCTTCATGCAATCAGACGGAAACAATATAAAAGCAATATATGATTTAAGAAGCAATAATTTTTCCAAGAATTTATACGAAGGCAATTCAAAAGAATGGGAGACTACAGACACGAAATTCAAAGCAATATTGCAACAATATAACAATAGAATGATTAACAACCAATTATATTATAAAGAATGAAAAAGAAAATAATTTTTATTGTAAATCCAATTTCTGGACATCACAACAAGAATCATTTTCCAGATATTGTAGAAAATCATATTGACAAAAACAAATATGACTATAAAATTGTTTTTACAGAGTATGCTAATCATGCCACTGAATTAACAATGAAAGCCATAGAAGAAGGATATGAATATATTGCAGCCGTTGGCGGTGACGGCACTATCAACGAAGTTGCAAAATGTCTGATTGGCAAGGAACTAATTCTTATCATTGTTCCATATGGTTCTGGCAATGGTCTTGCAAATCATCTCCGACTTCCTTTCAAGATCGAGAAACATATCAAAGAAGTCATCAACAAAGGAAAAATATATAAAATTGATACCGCTACAATGAATGGCACTCCTTTCATTAGTATAGCCGGAATAGGTTTCGATGCTATGATTGCCGATTATTTTGCAAAAGACGAGAACAGAGGTTTTATTACATACGCCAAATTGATTACAGAAAAATATCCTAACTACAAACAGAAAGAATACACTCTCATATTGGACGACAAAGACACCATTGAATGCAAGCCTTTCTTTGTGACATTCGCAAATTCAAGCCAATTTGGTTATAATACGGAAATATCACCTAAAGCAAGCGTACAAGACGGACTTCTCGACGTTTGTATATTCAAGAAGCCTAATATCTTAGAGATTCCTATTGTAGCAACATATTTCTTAGCGAAGCAAATCGACAAAAGTAATTTCATAGATATTTATAAAGCAAAGAAAATTCAAGTCATTCGTAAAGTTGATGAAGTTGTGAATATAGATGGTGAACCTATAGAAATGAGCAAGGACATAACAGTAGAAATAAAACCTTTAAGCCTTAATATTTTATTACAAAACAATTGATACCATGTTTGAAAGTTACATTCATTTTTTTAACAATCTATTATCTAAAATAGGATTGAACGACAGACTATCAAGTTTCATTGCTGAAGCAATAAGTTTCGTCACGCTATTGTTAGTGGCAATTTTCATATATTACGCTGTTACTTACCTTATAAAGAAGACTCTCAATGTCATAATTGAAAAAAGTCCATCAAAGCGAGACGATCTGTTTTTAAAAAACAAAGTATTCAGACGTTTATGTCTTCTTATTCCCGCGTATTTGATAAGGTATAATATTGAAGCCGCACTTCCATCCTACCCCATTGTAACTT
>JAFVPU010000017.1 GCA_017505165.1 Clostridia bacterium | reverse complement strand
TGAACCAAAAGTTGAAACAAAACCAGCAACAAAAGCTCCAGCTAAAAAGTCTGTAGCAAAGAAAGCTCCAGCGAAAGTTGCAAAGCCAGCAGAAAAGAAAACTGCAGAAAAGAAACCTGTAGTGAAAACTCCTGCAAAAAAGGTAGAAGCAAAACCAGCTGCTAAAGTTGCTGCAAAGAAACCAGTTGCAAAAAAAACAACTACAACTAAAGCACCTGCAAAGAAACCTGCAACTAAAGCACCTGCAAAGAAGCCGGTTGCAAAAAAGACTACAAAATAAAATAAAAAGTCCACTTAATGTGGATTTTTTTGTGGTTAAGTTCCAAATAATATATGAAGGTTTATTGACAAATTACAAATTTGTGTTATACTGTAAGTATAGGTGATTTATGAAGTTTTCGGAAAAAGAATTAGTTGATGAATTGATTTGTGATGTAATTCACAATACAAGAAAGAGAGATGAAATAATTGAAGATATAACAAAAAAACAAGCATACAAACTTATTGAAAAATATGATGGATTTGATAGAATTTTATTAACATTTCCGAAACATTTGTTAAGAGATAAAAATTTCATCATGAATTGTGAGAAAAATTATGGTACTGATACGTTGTTGTATGTTGATAAGTCGTTGTTTGCAGATGTAGAATATGTGTTGAACAAAATAGGTAAAGACAAATATATATATGGCAAGTTGCTTGAAAATTATGAAATTTTGCCAAAAGAAGAAAAATATTTTATTCCAGTTATAAAGTCATCCATTGATTGTGAGCTTTATAAAGAAATTGGTGGTATTATTGATAAGATTTTGGAAAATAATGATTTGACAAGTCTTAGCAATGAATTAACTGAAATAAATAAGAATCTAAAAATATTGACAAACAAATCGAGTAGTTTGATTGCAAGAATTATAAAACTAGGTATTGAAAAATCAGTAAAAAAACAAGTTAAGAAACTATATGATGAATCTAAAATCGAAAGCAAAAACTTACAAGCATAAATTGTAAGTTTTTTTGTTGAAATTATTAGATTGCTTATTGAAAACCTGATAAAAATAAGGTGTATAAATTTGCTTGTTCATATAAATAGTATTAGTTTTTTTTATTTAAATATTTCATATTTAGTATTGACAAAATATGACAAAGGTGTTATATTTAAAGAGTATAATGCGAAAACTAAAGATATAGATCGCGTAAATGGAGGGTTAAAATGAATAAAAAAGCTATTGCATTAACAACTGCAGGTGTTGTTGGAGTTGCAGGAGTTGGTGTTGGTGGAGGCGTCGCTCTTAAAAGCGGACTTGACGCAAATGAAAAAGAAATAAATGCTTTAATAAACGCTCAATATCATCTTCAACAAACTCTTGGAGATAGTACAGCCTATTCAGTTAATAATGTAAATTATGTTATAACATCAAAGGATGGATTGTCTTACGAATTGTCTGCCGACGGTGTAATGAATAAAAAAGGGAATAAGGAAGAGGTAGATCTTATTGTTTCTGGAACATTGAGCGAAGATAAGTACAGTGTAAATGTAAACAATGCATTACAAGACTATAAAAACAAACCATCTGTTAAGAAATTGACAAAGTATATCCAACACGTAACAAAGATGGTGAAAAATTCTACTGATATCAAAGTTGAAGAATCAAAAATTGAAATAATTGATTCAAAAGTTCCAGCTGGCAAAATTGTTGATATGGCTCTTAGTTCTTGTTTGGAAGAAAATGGTATGTTGAGTGAAGCTTACAGAAATATGTACAAGGAATGTAGTGAAACAACAATTGAGGAGATTTCAAAATTGTCAGTTCAACTAGTTAGAGCACCAGAAGTTAAGGCTGATGGTAATATAGAAGGTAATTATTCATATCTTGTAAATGCATATGCTCTTGTTGGTGAAAAAGTATGTTCAGTACAGTTCACTATAAGCAATGATAAGAAATTAGACAACAATTTCTTGGTAGCTTATGTTAATGGATTATTGACAACAAAAAATGCCGAAATCTCTTTGGCTGATCCTAAAGACGACACTGTTGAAATAGCAATGGCTAAGTCATTGTATGGAAAAGATGATGTTTCGAAAGATGAATTAGAATCTTTCAAAGCAAATTACAGTGATGTTAAATATTCAAAAGAATATGTTTACGAAGAAGTAAATGTTTCAGAATTGGCATTCACTGAAGCAAATGCTAAATGTGCCGAATTCGAAGCTACACAAGAAGCTAATATTTAATTCTAGGAGGAATATATGACAAAGAAAATTAGTTGGCTAGTTTCGCTTTCATGTATTGTTCTTGTTCTAATGTTGTCTATTTTGTTTGTAGGTTGTAAAGATAAAAAGTATAACCTAAAAATCGAATCTTCAATGGGTGGAAATGTTAGTATCACTATTGGAGATAAAGAGCACAAATTAGAAGATTTGGATAGCGAAACATTTAAAGTTAAGGAAAATGCAACTGTAACATTAGTTGCAACTCCAAAAACTGGCTATGAATTTGAAAAATGGATTCTTAATGATAGCTTTAGTTATTCTGAAGAATTGAAGATCAATATTGATTCAGATTCAACATATGTGGCTGTGTTTACTCCTTCTGCATATACATTGACGTTCAAACATAATGGCAATGTGGTAGGATCAACAAATATTTATGTTAATTCAAATTTGGAAAGTATCAATTATCCAGCAATGAATGGTTACGAAAATGTAACTTGGGAAGAAATTAACTTTGACAAGACAAATCCAAGTGATGTGGTAATAAACACTTTGACAGGATCTCCGATCGAATATACTATCTCATTTGTAGATGAAAATGATCAAATTATTGGACAGCAAAAAACATGGACTGTTGAGGACAAAGATATAGAAGTTCCTGCAGTTCCTTCAAAGAAAGGATATGACGGACAATGGTCTGAATATAGTCTTGACGTCCTTGACAATAAGATTGTTAGACCTGTATATACTCTTCATAACTATACTGTAACTTTCAAAAATATCGAGGGTCATGTAATTGCGACAGCAACTATCAACGTAAATACTGACAAGGCAGATATTGAATATCCAGAAATCATTGGATATAAAGATGGATTGTGGTCTAAAGACAAAGATAGTTTGTTTGCTCAATTTATGGAAAATCCAAAAGATATGGAAACAATATATAGTGGAAGTATAGAAAATTATGTTATAACATGCAGAGTTGACGGCAAAGCAGTTGAATTCTTAAGTGTAAATGTAAAAACTGATTTGGATGGATTGAAATCGTATCTGCCTACAGAATGTAAAGGTTATGAAAATATTGTGTGGGAAGAAATAGTTTTTGATAAATCAAATCCTACTAATATTGAAGTTAATGCTATTTCTTATGATTTGATTGAATATAATGTAATCTTCAAGAAGGGTGAAAAGGAATTTGGAACTCAAATAATTACTATCGAAACAGATTTGACAACTTTAACAAAGCCTGAGACTCCAGGATATGAAAATGTCGTATGGGATGATGTGGTTATTGGCAATGCAGATCAAGATAGAAATATAATTGTGAATATTAAATCAGCAGATTTGATAAATTACACAATTACATTCAAAGCAGAAGATGATTCTGTTGTTGAAACTATCAATTGGAATGTGGAAAATACTACAATTACAGAACCTAATGTTCCAGAGAAAGAAGGTTATACTGCGGTTTGGGAAGCATACAATTTTGATACTGTCGGAAATATAGAAGTGAAACCGGCTTATACTGTAGTAAACTATACAATCACATTCTTTGATGAAAACGGAAATGTGGTTGGCGAAGCTTTAACATGGAATGTTGAGAATAAATCAATCACAGCTCCAGTTGCTCCTGCAAAAACAGGATACGTAGCAAGTTGGACTGACTATAATTTCGATACACCACAAGATATCAAGGTTGGTATTAAATATTCAAAGAGTATGCTTGTGAAATATTACTATGCAAATGGTAACGAATATTCAGGAGAACACGATGGTTCTTATCTTGTGTGTGATATTGTTACAATAATCAAAACAACAACAATTGACAACGAAGGAAATCCTGTAACAACAACAATGGTTGATGATAAAATTGCAGGACATAGCCTTGTTACAATTGAACAATTTGTTGATTATTTGAAAGGTTATAGTACTGAATATAATCTTGTTAAGATAAACGATAGTTCTGAGGATTTGACTCAAGGAATTGTTAATGCTTACGAATCTGCGTTGTCAGAATTAAAAGTATATTTTGATTAAAAATAAAAATCCAAACAATTAAGTTTGGATTTTTTGTTGCAAATATAATATCTATTTGGGAATTGAAATAAGTCATGTGTTTTAATTTATGCTGAAATCAATGCGATAATATCCTTGTCCCATTTTGCACAATGGGCATGTTTTTGGTGCGCATTTATCAAGAATGATGGTGCCACATTCATCACACTTAAATGAATGTTTTCCACTTTCACACTTGTATAAGCAGTCGCATTTCAAGTTTTCGTGAAGTTTTCTTAGAGTTCTTTCATGTGTTCTTTCAACACTTGCGACCATCTCAAATAATTCTGCTACATCTTTGAATCCTTCATCTCTTGCTATCTCGGCAAATTGTGGATAGATTGATTCTGCACTGCCATGTTCATTTTCTGCTTCTTGAAGAAGAATATCACATAGCTCACCAGACTTGAAAGGGTAGCCTGCAGAGATATCAATGTTTTGAGTTTGATTTCCACCAAGTTCAACAATCTTGTTGAAGAATTGTTGTGCGTGAGACATTTCGTTATGAGCAAGGGTGCGAATCAACATGCTCATATATTGATATCCTTCTTGTTGGGCCATTTTTGCAAGAAACTGATATCTTGCTCCTTCTTGGCATTCTGCGGCAAAAGAGCGAGCCAAGTTTTCTTTTGTTTTGCTTTCTTGAAAATTCATAATTTCCTCCAAGTTGATTATGACCAAACAAAGAAATTTTAAAACAAAAAACCAAACCCTTTTAGGATTTGATTTTATTTTTCTTCAAGTTTGTAGTTGTGTGTTTTTAGTATTAGTTCTCTAGGTGTGATTGTTGAAACTTTTTCGAGATCTTCGATAAATAGAATTTGATCTTCATAGATTTTACCTTTTACTTCAATAGTTGATGATTTTATAATATTTTTATCACTCAAAGCATAGTGGAAAAATCTTTGAGAGTTGTAAGTTTGTACTTGCATAATTGCTTGTTTTGTTCCAATTTTGACAAGGGATTTGAGCAGGGTAGAAATAAGTTCATAAGATAAAGAAATGTTTCTATATCTTTTGTCAACATAGATA